>NZ_CAUQPH010000023.1:0-43722 GCF_963519925.1 uncultured Stenotrophomonas sp.
CGCGGCGGCCTGGACCGGCGCGGGCGCGGCAGCACCGGCCGAGCGCTCGATGATCTTGTCCAGCTCGCCACGGTCCAGCCACACGCCCCGGCATTGCGGGCAGTAATCGATCTCGATCCCCTGGCGTTCGGACATCACCAGGGCCTGGGTCGTGCATACGGGGCATTGCATGGAACTGTCTCCCAGTGGACAAAGCCCGACTGTACCGTGACCTTCCTGACCGTTTGGCAACAAACCCGGCGTTCAGGGCGCTGCTTGCACGATCTCCTCACCCGGCGCTGCCCATACTCCGCGCCGCCCCGCTCCAATTTCCAGGGAAACCCGCGTCATGCTGTTGTCCAAGCGCCACGTCGAACCGCGCGTGCTGTTGATCGAAGATACCGAAGACACCCGTGAGCTGAGCCGCCTCACCCTGGAAAGCCAGGCCTGCGAAGTCGCCGCCGTCAGCTCGGCGGAAGCCGCGCTTGGCCTCCTGCAGGCCGGCAAGCGCTTCGACCTGGTCTTCACCGACGTCTGCCTGGGCGGGCTGAGCGGGATCGACGCCGCCCAGCGCATCCGCCAGCAGTTCCCCAGCCTGCCGGTGCTGGTCACTTCCGGCCTGCAGCCGGACCGCGTCACCCCGCAGCTGGCCCCGGGCATCCACTTCCTGCCCAAGCCCTATTCGATGAGCGAACTGCTGGACGCCATCCGCGCCTGCTTCGGCGACCACGACGTCGACCGGGCAGCATGAGGCCAGGCATCAGTTACGCGGCTTGTAGCTCTTGTTGCCCGCAGGTGTGAGGCAGTAGCGACCCCCGCGTGGCCCCGTGCACAGATTACCGCTGCTGCAAGGGCAATTTCCGGAGCTCACCGGCACCGCTGTTGCCGGCGCCACCCGCGCGCCGCCGCCGACCGTGCATACCTTCTTCGACGCACTGATAGAGCCGTCGTTGCAGACAAAAGATCCACCGGCACAGTGGGAGACGCCTCCCTTCTTTCCCGAGCACGGTGTATTCCCTGCTTCAGCCTGGCCGGCGCATACGCTCGCCAGCAGCAACAGCCCCAGTAGTCCCTGTCGTATACGCATGAAGGCCATTCCGCATATGCGCCCGCCTGGCGCGGAGAAAGCCTACCCTTTCATGCGGATTTCATCCAAGTCTGCGCATCGTTCGCCGGACGGGGTCGCGCCGTGGCCCCACTCCCTGACTGGAAGCCGAAACATGCAGACCCGAATACTGCTGGGCACCCCGTTGTTGCTGCTGGCCTCGCTGGCCGACGCCCGCGCCGATGATTTCGTCACCTGCGAAAGCCGGGACAACCGTTACCAGTCCTGTGCCCTCCCCTACGCCGGCTACGTCACCCTTGACCGCAAGCTGTCCGGCGCCGATTGCCGCCAGGGCCGCAGCTGGGACTACGACCGCCGCAACGTGTGGGTCGATGACGGCTGCCGCGCCTCGTTCCGCGTGCGCGGCGACGACCGCCACCATGACCGCGATGACGACAACCACGACGCCAAGGTGGCGGCCGGCGTGCTGGTCGGGGCTGCCATCCTGGGCGCGCTGGTGCATAACGCCAACAAGCAGGATGAGCGCTACGACGATGACAACTACCAGGGCGCGCGCCATACCTCGTACGTGCCCAACTGGATGATCGGCGAGTTCGAAGGTTACAACCCGATGTACAACACCGACATCCGCATGCGCATCGACGCCGACGGCCGCATGTCGGCGCAGGCGCGCGGGCAGAATCTGTCCGGCTGGGTCAACGGCGGCCAGCTCAACGTGGGCAACAGCGTGTTCGACATCAACCAGAGTCGCGATGGCTTCGTCACCACCGAAGTGGGCGACCGCCAGAACGAGGTCCGCTACCGCCGCGTTCGCTGACCGCCACAGGCGCCGGCCCGCGGGCCGGCGCCCGTTGTTCATCCGCCGATCTTGCAGCTCAGGCGCGTGCCATAGAAGTCCAGCGTGGCTTCGCCCTGGTGTTCCCAGAACTCCACCCCTTCGCGCGTATACCGGGCGCCGCTCGCCGAGGGTGCGGCAAAGGCGATGGCCTGGTCGCGCCCCAGGCGGATGACCGCCACCTGCGGGTCCAACGCGTTGTAGAACACCACGGAAAGCGGCTTGCTGGCGTCGTCGCAGGCATACTGCACCGCCTTCGCGGCGGGTGCCGACGGCGACGCCAGGCGCAGCTCGACGATGCGGGTCTGGTAGGACTCCAGCAGGCAGCGATTGGCATCCACCGCCTGCCAGCAGGCGTCGCGGCCCTTGATCCAACCGCGCTGTTCGGCTGCGACATCCAGCTCGCCCGGCCCGGTCTGCGCCGCGCGGTACAGGGCGGCAAGCTCGCGATCCAGCGCGGATAGGCGGGCGTCGCCGCAGACCGTCTTCTCGGCGTCGTTGGCGGCCTTGGCACAGTCGAACGACGGCCCCTCCTTCGCGCCGGTGGCAGGCGCCGCGGGCGACGTAATCGGGGCCGGCGATTCATTGGTCGGCGTAGCCGGAGCGGCACGCGTCGCCGGATCGCTCGGGGCGGGCTTGCAGGCGGCCAGCGCAAGTGCGCCCAGGCCGATCAGCACAAAACGGTTCATGGCAACTCCACTGCAGTGAAAGCAAACGCGGCCAGTCTGCGCCATGCGACGCCCAGGCCGCGTGTACGCACGTCCCTATTCAATCGTGCAGTCGTCCGTGCGTGCGGACTCCGGCAGGACTTCGATGCTGCCGGCCTCCAGCTGCGCCAGGATCGATTCGGGCCCACGCCAACTGCGCCACTGCAGCCCGACGCTGGCCGCGCGTGGATCATGGATCCGATCCACCACCGGCAGCGACCAGCCGCGCCGATCGTACTCGGCCAGCCACTGAGGGCAGCGCAGGGCCAGCACGTCACGCGGGCGGCTGACCAGGGTGTCGCAGTCTTCGCGCTCGAACGGCGTCCAGCCACTGGCAAGGTAGCGCTGGAACGCGGGGCCGCCGTTGCCCAGCGCCGCAACGTGCGCGTCGGCGACATCGCGCACGTCGATGCCCCGGTGCAGACGGTACAGCAGCATGCGGTCGGGTGTTTCCGGGAAGCAGCGCGACATCCGGATCACCCGCACCTGCAGCTCCGGTCCCGCAGCCTCTTCCAGCCACTGCTCGGCGGCGAGCTTGGAGCGGTGGTAAACGGTCTTCGGCAGCGGCGGCGTGTCCTCGTCCACCCAGGTACACCGCCCGGGCACGATCGCGTGCCCGTACAGCGCGGTGGTGCTGGTAAAGACCAGCCGCCCCACCCCCGAATCGCGGGCCAGCATCGCCAACGTGCGGGTGCCTTCCACATTGATGCGCTGGAACTCGCTGTCGCTGAACAGCCCGACGTGCGGCGCATGCAGCGCGGCGGCGTGGATGACCGCATCCACGCCCTGCAGCGCTTTGGACAGAATGCGGGTATCGGTGAAATCAGCCACGTGACGCGTGGTCGCAAACGGACTGCGGTCGATGCCCACCACATCGTGGCGGGAGGCCAACGCGCCAAAGATAGCGCGACCCACTCGGCCTGAACTTCCTGTCAGGAGAATCTTCACTGGAGAGCACACGTCAGCGCCCGGGAGCTACCGGGATGCCCGAAGTGTAGTAGAGCCACGCCCTGCGTGGCTTGACCGGTGCCGGAATCGGCCCACCGGAGCGAACGCGTTGCGCCGCGTGCTCCGAAACGTTGAAGGGTTGCCGGAGCACGTCGTCGGTTGATACACACGGCCACAAAAAAGGCGCCCCAAGGGCGCCCGGATTTCTCATGCAATTGGTGGGCCGTGATGGATTCGAACCATCGACCAAAAGATTAAAAGTCTTCTGCTCTACCGACTGAGCTAACGGCCCATTGCATGCCCCGACTTCACGCCGGGGGTGCGCATTCTAACCCATCTTGCGGCGCAGGCGTACCCCGTCGCGATCAGGCGTAGCGGGTCGGGTCGGCCACGCCGGCGTCGGCGAAGCCCTGGGCGCGCAGCCGGCAGGCGTCGCAGTGGCCGCAGGCCGCGCCGGTGGCGTCGGCGTTGTAGCAGGACACGGTCAGGCCAAAGTCCACGCCCAGGCGCACGCCTTCACGCACGATGTCGGCCTTGCTCAGGAACTGCAGCGGCGCGTGCACCTGGATGCCCGCCCCTTCCACGCCCGCCCTGGTGGCGAGGTTGGCCAGGGTCTGGAAGGCGCTGATGAACTCGGGGCGGCAGTCGGGGTAGCCGGAATAGTCCACCGCGTTGACGCCGCAGAAGATGTCGTTGGCGCCCAGCACTTCGGCCCAGCCCAGCGCCACCGACAGCATGATGGTGTTGCGCGCCGGCACGTAGGTAACCGGAATGCCCTCGCCGCCCGCTTCAGGCACGTCGATGTCGTCGGTCAGGGCCGAGCCGCCGATGCTGCGCAGGTCGACATTGACGGTCTTGTGCGCGACCACGCCCAGGGCCTGGGCCACGGCGGCGGCGGCGTCCAGTTCCGAGGTATGGCGCTGGCCATAGCGGACGCTCAGGGCGTGCACGGCGAAGCCCTGCTCGCGGGCGATGGCGACGACAGCGGCGGAATCCATGCCGCCGGACAGGAGGACAACTGCATTCTTCATGAGGGTGTTTCCGGTGGGTTGCGGGAAAGCCAGCACGCTGTCCCGCGCCGGTACATCAAGGGAGGTCGAACAGGCTCATCGCCCGGGCTCGTCGTCCCATAGGATCTTGTGGAGCTGCATCTGGAAGCGCACCGGCAGGCGGTCTTCGACGATCCAGTCGGCCAGCTCGCGCGGGCTGACCTGGCCCTTGCTGGGCGAGAACAGCACCATGGAGCGCTCGTTTAGGCGATGCTCGCGGACCATGGCGCGGGCCCACTCGTAATCCTCGCGGCTGCACAGCACGAACTTGATCTGGTCGCGGCGGGTCAGCAGCGGCAGGTTGTCCAGGCGGTTGCGCGCCATTTCGCCGGAGTCGGGGGTCTTGAGGTCGACCACGCGCGACACCCGCGGGTCCACCGCGCTCACGTCCAGCGCGCCGGAGGTCTCCAGCGAAACGTCCAAGCCGGCCTCGCACAGCTTCTCCAGCAGCACCAGGCAGCGCTTCTGGGCCAGCGGCTCACCGCCGGTCACGCAGACGTGGTGCACGCCCTGGGCCAGCACTTCGGCCACGATGGCGTCGATGTCCCACCAGGTGCCACCGTGGAAGGCGTACGCGGTGTCGCAGTAGGTGCAGCGCAGCGGGCAGCCGGTCAGGCGCACGAACACGGTCGGCCAGCCGGCGGTATCGGCTTCGCCCTGCAGGGAGGTGAAGATCTCGGTGATCTTCAGCCGTGGCAGGGGGGATTGCACGATCTCGCTGGGGGTAGCGACGGCGGCGGCGGTGGCGGCGGTGGTCATGATGGTGGGTCAGGCGGTGCGGCGGCGGAAACGAGAGCAGCCAGGCAGGGCCTGGCTCTACGCGGGTGGTGCGGTTTGATGCGCCCGATTATACCGGCCTTGGCCGGTGGGGGCCTCAGCGGATCTGCTGGCCGAGGCGGATGGCCTGCAGACGGTCCTGCGCGGTGCGCGCGGCGTCCGAGCCGGGATAGGTGCTGACGACCTGTTCCAGGGTGGCCTGGGCTTCGTCGATTTTCCCTTCGCCATACTGCGAAAGGCCGACCTTGAGCAGGCCACCGGAGGCCTTGTCATGGGTCGGATAGCGCGCCAGGAGGTCGCGGAACTGCGCCTCGGCGAGCGGGTAATTGCGGGTGGCGTAGTAGCTCTCACCCAGCCAGTACAGGGCATTGGGGGTGTAGACGCCGTTCGGGTACAGCTCGAGGAAGCTCAGGAACAGCTGCGCCGAGTCGTCGTACTTGCCGGCCTTGAGCGAATCGAAGGCGACGTTGTAGGCGGTGCGCTCGTCGCCACTGGCGGCCAGGCTGCCCGGGTCGCCATGCACGGAAGGCGGCCGCTCGGTGGCGGCCGCTGCCGGTAGGGCGGGCTTGGGTGCGGCGGCGGGAGCATTCGCGGCCGGAGCGGCCGGAAGGATCGGGGCGCTGCCCCCTTCAATGCGGTTCAGACGTCCGTCCAGGTCCAGGTACTGGTCCTGCGAGGTCTGCTTCAACTGGGCGTTTTCGTGCTGGAGCTGCTCAAGCGTGCTCTGCAGCTGCTGCATCTGCTGACGCAGCTGGTTGACCTGGTTCAACAGGTCCTGGTTGGAGCTGTTGTTGTAGGCCTGCTGCTCGAGTGCGCCAACACGGTCGGCCAGGCTCTGCCGCTGGGCCTGCGCCGGTGCGGCAGCCACGAGGGCTGCCGCAACGACCAGCATCAGGGTTTTGATGCCGATGCGCATGGATTACTGCGCGGTGTAGACGATTTCGGCGCGACGGTTCTGCGACCAGCAGGCTTCGCCCGACTCGGTGCAGACCGGACGCTCTTCGCCGTAGGACACGACGGTCAGCTGCGAAGCCGAACCACCGTTGGCCTGCAGGGCCGAGCTCACGGCATTGCCACGACGCTCGCCCAGGGCCTGGTTGTACGCACGCGAACCGCGCTCGTCGGTGTGACCCTGCAGGGTGATGCGGGCCGACGGACGGTCACGCAGGTACTTGGCGTGGCACGCCATGATCGCCTGGAACTCGGACTTGATGTCTTCCTGGTCCAGGTCGAAGTACACAACGCGCTGACGCAGGCAGGCATCGGTGTCCAGGTCGCCCGGGCCGTACAGGCCGGAGGTCGACGGGCCGGTCGGCTGGGTGGTGCTGCCGGTGTCAACCGGAGCTTCCGGAACTTCCTTGACCTTCTTGGAGCAACCGGCCAGGACGGCCACGGACAACAGGGAGACAAGCAAAACGCGGGAGGTCTTGTTCATGAAATACCTTTGAGGCTCCTAAAGCCGGATGTGGGATGAATACGGTGGGGATCTTAACACTCTGTTAGCGCTTTGTACGGTATGGCGACCACGAAGGTTCGCGAACATCACCGTCGGCCAGCACCAGGCGCTGGCGGACGCGCGCGTCGGCCGATACCGCATACAGAACCCCACGACCACCTTCGCGGGCGGCGTACAGCACCATGCTTGCGTTGGGGGCGAAGGTCGGCGACTCATCCAGCGAGCCCGGCGACAGCGTGCTCCAGCGCGGCGAGCCCAGGCTGCTGTCCATCATCGCGATCTTGTAGGTGTTGCCGCTGCCCTGCGCGACGATCAGCTTCTTGCCGTCGTAGGAGATGCTCGGGGTGGCGTTGTAGTTCCCTTGGAAGGTCACGCGGGAGGCGCTGCCACCGCCGGCGGAGACCTGGTAGATCTGCGGGCGGCCGCCACGGTCGGAGGTAAAGTAGACGCTGGAACCGTCAGCGCTCCAGGTCGGCTCGGTGTCGATGGCGAAATGGTTGGTGAGCTGGGTGAGCTGCTTGCTGCCCAGGTCCATGACGTAGATTTCCGGATTGCCGCTGCGCGACAGCGACAGGGCCAGGCGGCGGCCATCCGGCGAGAACGACGGGGCGCTGTTGATGCCACGGAAGCTGGTCACCAGCTCACGGGCGCCGGTGGCGATGTTCTGGATGTAGATCGCCGAGTTGCCACGCTCGAAGCTCACGTAAGCCAGGCGGTTGCCATCCGGGCTCCACGACGGCGACAGCAGCGGTTCGGCCGAACGCACGATGGTCTGCGGGTTGTAGCCGTCCGAGTCGGCCACCATCAGCGCGTAGCGCATGGCATCGCCCTTGCCGCTGGCGGTGACATAGGCGATGCGGGTCCAGAAGGCGCCGCGCACACCGGTGATCTTTTCGTAGATGGCGTCGGCCATCTGGTGGGCGACGTCGCGCATGGCATTGCCACGGGCGGTCATCGCCAGGCCCAGCAGGCGCTCGCCCTTGGGCACGTCATACAGCTCGTACTCGACGCGGTAGGCGCCGGCACCGGCGTCCATGACCCGGCCGACGACGATGTAGTTCTGCTTCAGCGCGCGCCAGGTGGCGAACTGGATCTCGCTGCCACGGGTCGGCTTTTCGACGATCTGCGCTTCGGGAAGGGTGCGGAACTGGCCCGAACGCTCCAGGTCGGCGCGAACCACCTGCGCCACGTCGGTCTGCGGGGCGGCGCCCGAACCCTGGTAGGGCATCGGCACCACGGTGATGGGCAGCGCGGAGGCGTTGCCGCCGATGATGTCGATATCCAGGCCCCTCTGCTGCGCAGCGGCGGCGAAAGGCAGGAACAACAAAGCCGCGAACACGGCAAACCAGCGAGGCATCTTCTTCATGGGCGCTCTATAGGGGGAAAACCAGAACGAGGGATAACAGCAGTGCGGTGAACAGTTTCGCAATCATGAACCAACCGGGTGTGAAATCCGAGTGGTGCCCGGCGGGAAATCACGGGCCATTAACGAAACCGACCGCCCGGGATCAACGATCCTGGGCGGTGAAGTTGAAGTTGACCGTGCGCGCGAACACGCTCTCGAAGCCACGGTAGGGCAGCGGCTGGGCGTTCAGCACGGCCGCTTCAATCGAGCGCTTGCCGGCCTCGTCGAACGGACAGCTCGGGCTGACCTTGGCCTGCAGCACCTGGCCGCCCGGGATCTGGGTGATCACGATCTGGCATTTCTGCCCCAGCGGCACCGAGTCCGGGCGCTGCCACTGCGCCAGCACCTTCTGCTGGATGGCGGCGGCGTACTTGGCGGACAGGTCGTCGCTGGTCCCGCCGCCACCGGCGGCCGGCTGCGATGCACCGCTGGAACCGGCGCTGGCCTGCCCCGCCGCGGCCCGCGCGGCCGTGACCTGGCGCAGCTTCTGCTCGGCCAGCTTGGCTTCCTTCTCCGCTGCCTCGCGGCGGCTGCGGATCTCGGCGATCTTCTTCTGGCGCTCGGCCTCGGCTTTTACGTCGTTGGCCTTCTGTTCCTGCTCGGCCAGCTTCTTCTTCTGCTCGGCGGCTTCCTGCTGCTTGGCCAAGCGCAGCTTCTGCTCAGCCTCTTCCACGCGCTTGCGCTCGGTCAGGTCGATCTGCTCCTGGCGGCGCTTGGCTTCCTGTTCCTGCTTGGCCTTCTCTGCGGAGATCGAGAGCGCGTTGACCGCCTCCTGGTCGACCGTGTCCGGCTGCGCGATGCGCTCCTGGGCATTCTGCTGCTGCGGGGTCGGCGCGTCCTGCGGGCGCGGCTCGGGCAGCGGCTGCGGCGGCGGGACGGTGTCTTCCTCGATCGGAACCGGCTCGGCCACCGGCTCCGGCAGGTCGGGCAGTTTTTCCGAGGCGCGCAGCGCCTGGCGCGCGGCGGCGGCCTCGGAGGCGCTCAGCTGCAGGCTGGCTTCAATGGCGGGGTCGCCCGCGGCGGCTTCGGTGCTGCGCTGGGGCGACCACAGCCAGGCGGCGATGAACACCAGCGCGAGCAGCACGTGGACCAGGATCGCCAGGGCGATCGGCAGGCCCCACTCGCCTTCCGGCTGGCGCTGCGGTGGCAGGGCTTCAGCGTGCATCGGTCGCCAGGCCCACCTTTTCCACGTTGGCGCGCTTGATCACGTCCATGGCCGCGACCACTTTTTCGTAGGCCACGGCCTTGTCGGCGGCCACGATCACGCGCAGGTTCTTGTCCTGCGCGGCAAGCGCGCCGAGCTGGGCCTGCAGCTGGGCCGGATCCATCGGCGCCGGCTCCTTGGCTTCGGGCAGTTTCAGGCTGAGCTGGCCGTCCAGGCGTACCGAGACGATCACCGGGTCCTGCTTGCTTTCCAGCGCCTTGGCCTGCGAACTGGGCAGGTCCACTTCAAAGCTCAGGGTGAGCAGCGGCGCGGTGACCATGAAGATGATCAACAGCACCAGCATGACGTCAATGTACGGCACGACGTTGATTTCGGATTTGAGCTTGCGGCGCTTGCGGCGGCCGATGGCAGCGGTCATGGCGTGATCCTTGTGCTGGGCGCTTACTCGTCGCCCGCGGACTGGCGCTGCAGGATCGAGCTGAACTCTTCGGCGAAGGTTTCATAGCGGACCGACAGGCGCTCGACGCGGGTGGTGAAGCGGTTGTAGGCCCACACCGCCGGGATCGCCACGAACAGGCCGATGGCGGTGGCGAACAGCGCTTCGGAGATACCCGGCGCGACCGAGGCGATGCCGGCCTGCTCGCCGCTGTTGATCATGTCGTGCATGGTCACCATGATGCCGAACACGGTACCGACCAGGCCCACGTACGGTGCGGTCGAACCGATGTTGGCCAGCAGCTCCAGGCTGCGTTCCATCTGGTCCACTTCACGGGTGAAGGTGGTGCGCATGGCGCGCTGCGCGCCTTCCAGCTGGGCACGGCCGTCCAGGCGGCGCTTGTCGCGCAGGCGGGTGAACTCGCGGAAGCCGGCTTCGAAGATCGCTTCCAGCCCACCCACCTTGCGGTTGCGGTCGGTGGCGGCGCTGTACAGCTTGCCCAGGTCGGCACCGGACCAGAAGCGGCTTTCGAACTCGTCGGCCTCGCGGTTGGCGGCGTTGAACACGCGCGCCTTGCGGAAGATGATCACCCAGCTGATGAACGACCCGGCCAGCAGCAGCAGCACGATGATCTTCACCGGCAGGCTGGCCTTGATCATCAGGTCCAGGTAGTTGATGCCACCGCCGTGCGCGGCTTGCGCGACGGTCTGCGACGCGGCGCTGGTGACTTCCTGCGGCAGCGCTTCGACCACCGTGGCCTGCAGGGCCAGGAGCATTCCGATCATCCGTTGTTCCTCAATATGCGGCTGTTTGAATTACGTAGGGTTTCAACGCGGCATGGAGGACATCGTCCATGCCGCGCGGTTTGAATGTGGCAGCGTCCAATGCCGCGATCCTGACCTGCGCGGTCAGCAGCGTTTCATCGCCGCGACGCACTGCCTGGTCGAACACCATGCTGGCGCGCTTGCACTGCACCAGCGTGGCCGTCACGTCCAGCGCGTCGTCCAGCCGCGCCGGCTTGAGGAAGTCCAGGGTCATCGACCGGACCGCGAACACCAGGCCATGCTCGGTGCGGGTGCGTTCCTGGCCGTAACCCAAGGCCCGCATCCATTCGGTGCGCGCCCGTTCCATGAAGGCCACGTAGCGGGCGTGGTAGACCACCCCGCCAGCGTCGGTATCTTCCCAATATATGCGTGTCGGCCAACTGAACCGGGCGTCAACCGACATCCGGCACCTCCGCGAACAGGTCGGCGGGCGGGTTCTTGGGTTTCAGGCCGAGGTGGCGATAAGCCTTGTGCGTGGCCATGCGGCCGCGCGCGGTGCGCACCAGGAAGCCCTGCTGGATCAGATACGGTTCGACCACGTCTTCCAGCGTGCCGCGCTCTTCGGACAGCGCCGCGGCCATCGATTCCACGCCCACCGGGCCGCCGTCGAAGTAGTCGATCAGGGTGCGCAGCATGCGCCGGTCGAGGTCGTCGAAGCCTTCCGGGTCCACTTTCAGCATCTGCATGGCGGCCTGGGCCACGTCCTGGTCGATATGGCCGGCGGCCTTGACCTGGGCGTAGTCGCGCACCCGGCGCAGCAGCCGGTTGGCGATGCGCGGGGTGCCGCGCGAGCGCCGCGCGATCTCCGCCGCGCCTTCGGCGGTGCAGTCGATGCCGAGGATGGCGGCCGAGCGCCGGACGATCTTCGTCAACTCTTCCGGGGTGTAGAACTCCAGCCGGTGCACGATGCCGAAGCGGTCGCGCAGCGGCGCGGTCAACAGGCCGGCCCGGGTGGTGGCGCCGATGAGGGTGAACGGCGGCAGGTCGATCTTGATCGAACGGGCCGCGGGGCCTTCGCCGATCATGATGTCGATCTGGAAGTCTTCCATCGCCGGGTACAGCACTTCCTCCACCACCGGCGACAGGCGGTGGATCTCGTCCACGAACAGCACGTCGTGCGGCTGCAGGTTGGTCAGCAGCGCAGCCAGGTCGCCGGCCTTTTCGATCACGGGCCCGGAGGTCACCCGCAGCGCCACGCCCAGTTCGTTGGCGATCACGTGGCTCAGGGTGGTCTTGCCCAGGCCCGGCGGCCCGAAGATCAGCACATGGTCCAGCGCATCGCCGCGGGCCTTGGCCGCTTCGATGTAGATCGACAGCTGCTCGCGCACGGGCGCCTGGCCAAGGTAATCGGCCATGCGCTTGGGGCGGATGCTGGCGTCGGTGGTGTCATCCTCGCGGGTGGCACCGGCACCAATGATGCGGTCGTCGGTCATTGCCCGATTATGAAGCAATGACGCATGTTTCGGGGCTTCCTGCGGGCCGGCCAACGGCCGGCGCTACCGACGACGCGTCTGGGGGAGAGCCCCCTTGTTGTTCAAGGGGGCGCGCCAACGGCGCGGGGATAAGGTGGAATGCCCCGGGACCCGAGGTTTGCGCAGCAAATCTTGGGCCGCAGGTCGAGGTCTGACGCAGTCAGATCTCGACCTGGGCGCCGAGCTCGACGAGGCGATTTCCGGGGATCCGGAAGAACCCCGTCGCCGGCGCTGCGTTCCGGTGCATCAGCGCGAACAGCTTGTCGCGCCAGATCGGCATGCCGCGGTTGGCGGTGGCGACAATGGTTTCGCGGCTGGCGAAGAAGGTGGTGTCCATCGGATCGAAGTAGATCCCGCCGTGGTCGCACGAGCGCATCAGCGCCAGCGGCACGTCCGGGGTCTCCATGAAGCCGAAGCGCACGAACACCCGGTAGAACTCGTCGCCCACCGACTCGATCTTCAGCCGCTGCCCTTCCATCGCGTACGGAATGGGCAGGGTCTCCACGTGCAGGAACACGTTGCGCTCGTGCAGCACCTTGTTGTGCTTGAGGTTGTGCATCAGCGCGTGCGGGGCCACCGAGGGGTCGGCGGTGAGGAACACTGCGGTGCCCGGCACGCGCACCGGCGGGGCCAGCATCAGGCCGGGCAGGAAGGTGTCCAGGCGGATGCCGTCCTTGCGGATCTCATCGCGCAGCAGCTCGCGCCCCCGGCGCCAGGTACGCATCATGGTGAACAGCACGATGCCCAGCACCACCGGGAACCAGGCGCCCTGCAGCAGCTTGGCGCCGTTGGCGATCACGAAGCCCAGGTCGATGATGAAGAACACCACGCACAGCGGGATGATCCAGTAACGCGAGGTCGGCCACAGCGCGCGCGCCACCAGGGCCAGCAGCAGGGTATCGATCAGCATCGTCGCCGATACCGAGATGCCGTAGGCCACCGCCAGGTTGGACGAGCTGCGGAAGGCCAGCACCAGCCCGATCACCATCACCGCGATGCCCCAGTTGATGCCGGGGATGTAGATCTGGCCGATGGTGTCGTGCGAGGTGTGGGTGATGCGCATGCGCGGGATGTAACCCAGCTGCATGGCCTGGCGCGAGACCGAGAACGCACCGGTGATCACCGACTGCGAGGCGATCACCGCAGCCATGGTGGCCAGGACGATCATCGGGTACAGCGCCCAGTCCGGCACCGCCTCGAAGAACGGGTTCTTCACCGCGCCGGGGTCGTTGAGCACCAGCGCGCCCTGCCCCAGGTAGTTCAGCACCAGGCACGGCAGCACGAAGAAGTACCAGGCATGGCGGATCGGCCTGGCCCCGAAGTGGCCCATGTCCGCGTACAGCGCCTCGCCACCGGTGACCGCCAGGACCACCGCGCCCAGGATGAAGATGCCGTGCCAGCCATGGTCCATGAAGAAGCGCACGCCCCAGATCGGGTTGAATGCCTTCAGCACTTCCGGCGCATCGACGATGTTCCAGATGCCGATCGCGGCCAGCGACACGAACCACACCGAGGTGATCGGCCCGAACGCCTTGCCGATCTTCTCGGTGCCGAAGCGCTGCGCGGCGAACACCAGCAGCAGCACCACCACGGTGATCGGTACGATGAACGCGTGCAGCCCGGGCGCGGCCACTTCCAGGCCCTCCACCGCGCCGAGCACGGAGATGGCCGGCGTGATGACGCCGTCGCCGAAGAACAGCGAGGCGCCGAAGATGCCCAGGATGCCGACCACGTAGGCCGAGCGCGAGCCGTTGCGCATGGTGCGCTGGGTCAGCGCCATCAGCGCCATGATGCCGCCTTCGCCATCGTTGTCGGCGCGCATGATGATGGTGACGTACTTCAGCGTCACCACCAGCATCAGCGCCCAGAACGCCAGCGACAGCACGCCGAGCACGGTGTCATGGTTACCCACCAGCCCGTAGTGTTCGGAGAAGGCTTCCTTCAGGGTGTACAGCGGGCTGGTGCCGATGTCGCCGAACACCACGCCGATCGCACCGACCATCAGGGCCAGGCCGCTGGCGCCCGGCGCCGCATGGCCGTGCCCGGCGTGGCCGTTCTCGTGCTGGGTGGAAGAGCTGGACATGGGACTCCGGAGGGGATGTCGGTCAGTGGAAGATCAGGCCAGCGCGCTCAGCGCAGCGCGGCCTGCAGGGCCTTGCGGATCACGGTGGCGACATCGTCGCCCTCGCTGTTGGCATCGCGCGCCATGCGCGCCGCTTCGGCCGGCTTGTAGCCCAGCTGCTGCAGCGCCACGGTGGCTTCGGACACCGGGTCGGTGGCCGGCGCGGCACCTGCGATCGGTGCACCGCCGCCGCCAAAGTTGGCCGCGCGGTCGCGCAGCTCCAGCACCATGCGTTCGGCGGTCTTCTTGCCGATGCCCGGGATGCGGGTGAGCGCGGTGATGTCGCCGGCCTGCACCATGCGCGCGAACTCGTCCACGCTTACCCCGGATAGCACCGCCAGCGCGATCTTCGCGCCGATCCCGCTGACCTTCTGCACGTCGCGGAACAGCCGGCGCTCGCCCTCGCGCAGGAAGCCGTACAGCGACACGCTGTCTTCCTTCTGCGCATAGTGGGTGAACAGGATCACCTCGCGGCCCAGGTCGGGCAGGTCGTAGAAGGTGCTCATCGGCGCCTCCAGCTCATAGCCGACCCCGTTGACGTCGATCAGCAGCCACGGCGGCGCCTTGTACGCCACGATCCCACGCAGACGACCAATCATGCAGATGTCCTCATTTCCGGCTCCACGCCTGGCGTGCATTGACGCCCAGGCGCTGCGCCGTCGCCCGTACGTGGGCATGGGTGATGGCCACCGCCAACGCGTCGGCGGCGTCCGCCTGCAGCTTGGCTTTCAGGTTGAGCATAAGCGCGACCATGTGTTGGACCTGTTGCTTTTCCGCCCCGCCCCGCCCGACCACGGCCAGCTTGATCTCGCTGGCCGCGTACTCGTGCACCGGCAGGTCACGCATGACCACCGCCGAGATCGCCGCGCCGCGTGCCTGGCCCAGCTTCAGCGCCGAATCCGGGTTGCGCGCCATGAACACCTTCTCGATGGCCACTTCCTGCGGGCGGTATTCTTCCATCAGCGCGTTCAGCCCCAGCACCAGCAGCTTCATCCGCTGCGGGAAATCGTCCGCCCCCAGCAGCACCAGCGGCAGGTGATGCACGTGCAGCACCTTGCCGGACGGGTCGACGTCAATGATGCCGACCCCGGTCCGTTGCGAACCGGGGTCGATGCCGAGGATGCGGATCATGTCGGGTTACGCCGTCAGGCGTAGGCATCCGCGCCGAGGTCGGCGTTGGAGAACACGTCCTGCACGTCGTCCAGGTCTTCCAGCATGTCCAGCATCTTCTTGACCTGGAGTGCGGTGTCGCCTTCGACCTTGATGTCGTTGTCGGCGCGGAAGGTGAGCTCGGCGTGGTCCGGCTTCAGTCCGGCGGCGTCCATCGCCTCCTTGACCGCGTGATACAATTCCGCGGCGGTCAGCACGTCGATGGCGCCGTCCTCCGGGTAGACCACTACATCGTCAGCGCCCGCCTCGATGGCCGCCTCGGTCACCGCGTCTTCGTTGGCGCCGCCGGCGAAGTGCAGCACGCCCACGCGCTTGAACATGAACGACACCGAGCCTTCGGTGCCCATGTTGCCGCCGCACTTGCTGAACGCATGGCGGACATCGGCCACGGTGCGCACGCGGTTGTCGGTCAGGCAGTCCACGATCACGGCAACGCCGCCGGGGGCATAGCCCTCGTAGCGCACCTCTTCGTACTCCACGCCTTCCAGCTCGCCGGTGGCCTTCTTGATGGCCCGTTCGATCACGTCCTTGGACATGTTCGAGGCCAGGCCCTTGTCCATGGCCACGCGCAGGCGCGGGTTGTTGTTGGGGTCGCCTCCACCGCCGCGCGCGGCAACGCCGATCTCACGGATGATCTTGGTGAAAATCTTGCCGCGCTTCGCGTCAGACGCGTTTTTGCGGTTTTCGATGGAAGGGCCTCTACCCATGGGTGTTTCCGTGCGTGCGTCAGGAACAGGGCGCGGATTCTACCTGATCGGCCGCTCAGGCGGCGTGCGCGGCCCGGTCCGGGCGAAAGCAGCCATCGCGCAGGAAGGCTGCGGTCTGGCGGGCGGCGTCGGGGGAGAACACCAGCCCGCTGTGGCTGGCGGCCACCACGCAATGGTCGGCCAGGCCCGGCAGTCGGGTTTCGTCCAGCGCCACGGTGCCATCGGAGGCATCGCCGATCGCCCCCAGCAGGCTGCCGAGGCCATGCGGCACCGAGCCGGCGATCAGCCCGACCTGCGCCCTGCCCTCCCAGTTCGGCAGGCCGCCCAGCAGCAGCTCGCTGCTGCGCCCCAGCGCTGCCGACCAGCCGTGCTCGGCCAGCGTGCGGGCGGTGCCACTGCCGCGCAGCGGCGAGCCCAGGCAGACCACCCGCGACACCGGCAGGTCCGGCTGGCGGCGCAACGCCTCCAGCGCGACCAGCCCGCCCAGGCTGTGCCCGACCAGGGCCACCGGGCCGGTGTCCTTGAGCCGTTGCAACAGTAGCGGCACGGCCACGTCGGGGCCACCGAACACGCTGGCGTAGCCGAAGGTGTCGACGCTGAAGCCGCGCGCGCGCAGGCGCCAGGCCAACGGGCCAACCCAGGCGCGGGCATTCCAGATGCCGTGCAGCAGTAAAACGGGGGGATTCATGGGCGCAGCGTAGCCGGTGGGGAACCGTTCCAACGGGGGAACACGGTTCTATTAGACAAATGGACCGGGGAACGGCGGGTGAAGCCGGGCCCGGCCCGATAACCGACCGCGCAGGCCGTTCAGCTTGCCTGCGGCAGACGCCGCAGGATGTATTCCAGGTCGCGCACCTGCCCCACCGGAAATTCGTAGGTACCGACCTTTTCGAATCCGTAGCGGGCATAGAAGCGCTGGGCGCCGAAGTTTTCCGACCACACCCCGAGCCACAGGGTGCGCGGGCCGTCGCGCTCCAGCCAGGCCAGCGCGGTTTCCAGCAGCCGGCTGCCCCAGCCGCTGCTCTGCTCGTCCCGGATCAGGTACAGGCGCTTGAGCTCGCCATCGCCGGGCTGCACCTGCTCATGCGGCAGGCCGCAGGGCCCGGCCGCGGCATGGCCGACGGCCACGCCGTCGCGCTCCAGCAGCCAGACCGCATAGTCCGGGTGGGACAGGATCACCTTCTGGCGCTCGACCGCGTAGGCCTCGTCGAGGAAGTCCTGCAGATCCTGCGGCGGGTAGAGATGGCCGAAGGTTTCCACGAAGGTACGGGTGGCCAGCACCGACAGGGTCGGTGCGTCTTCGGGGCCGGCGCGGCGGATGGTGTACATGGACGGGTCCGGGGCAGGCGTCAGGCCTGCGGTCCCTTGGCGGCGTCTTCCTCTTCGCCGTCTTCCTCGTCCTCTTCCTCGTACTCCTCGTCTTCCTCGTCTTCCTCGCCTTCTTCGTACTCTTCTTCTTCCTCGTCTTCTTCGTCGTCCTCGTAATCCTCGACGCCGAAGTCCTCACCGTCCCAGCGGCCTTCGCCATCGGCGACGAAGGTCAGCGCCATCGCAGCGGGGCTGGTGCCCACGCGCACCAGCCAGCCGCCGAACACGCGCGCGCGTTCGGTCACCAGGTTGGCATCGGTGCCTTCATTGCCCAGCTTTTCCCATTCCAATACGAACGCGAACTCGGTCATTACCTGGATCTCCTGAGCGATGTGACGGTGAGGGGGGCCGGCCAACGGCCGGCGCTACCGGGAGGGTGCGATCGAATCGATCATAGGATCAATTCTTGCGCGGGCGGACCTGGATGTGCACTTCGGCCAGCTGCTCGTCCGGGATCGGCGACGGGGCGCCGGTCATCAGGCACTGCGCGCCGGTGGTCTTCGGGAACGGAATCACGTCGCGGATCGATTCGGTGCCCGCCATCAGCGCGGCGATGCGGTCGATGCCGAACGCGATGCCACCGTGCGGCGGCGCGCCGAAACGCAGCGCGTCAAGCAGGAAGCCGAACTTGGCTTCGGCCTCTTCGGCGCCGATGCCCAGCAGCTCGAACACCGTGCTCTGCATGTCCGAACGATGGATACGGATCGAACCGCCACCGATCTCGTTGCCGTTGAGCACCATGTCGTAGCCGCGCGAGACGGCGGTCTTCGCATTGGCGCGCAGGTCGGCGATGTCGTCCACCGCCGGGGCGGTGAAGGGGTGATGCAGGGCGACGTAGCGCTGGGCTTCGTCGTCGTACTCGAACATCGGGAAGTCGGTGACCCACAGCGGGGCCCAGCCATCGGCGACCAGATTGAAGTCCTTGCCGGCCTTCAGGCGCAGCGCGCCCATGAAGTCGGACACCTTGTTGTAGCCGCCGGCACCGAAGAACACGATGTCGCCGTTGCCGGCGCCCACGTGCGCCACCAGCGCGGCAAAGGCTTCTTCGCTGAAGAACTTGGCGATCGGCGAGCTGACTTCGCCGTTGTCACCGATCTTGATGTACGCCAGGCCCTTGGCGCCGTACTTGGCGGCATGCGCGGCATATTCGTCGATCTGCTTGCGCGACAGGCTGGCGCCACCCGGAATGCGCAGCGCGGCGACGCGGCCGTCGGCATCGTTGGCGGCGGCGGTGAACACCGGGAACTCGCTGGCCTTGACCAGTTCGGCCACGTCCACCAGCTCCAGCGCGATGCGCAGGTCCGGCTTGTCCGAGCCGTAACGGCGCATGGCTTCGGCCCAGGTCATGCGCGGGAAGCTGGCGGCCAGCTCCACGTCGACCACTTCCTTGAAGATGGCGCGGATCATGCCTTCCACGTAATCCTGCACGTCGCGCTCGCGCACGAAGGCGAACTCCATGTCCAGCTGGGTGAATTCCAGCTGGCGGTCGGCGCGCAGGGCCTCGTCGCGGAAGCAGCGCGCGATCTGGTAGTAGCGGTCGAAGCCGGCCACCATCAGGATCTGCTTGAACAGCTGCGGCGACTGCGGCAGCGCGTAGAACTCACCCGGGTGCATGCGCGCCGGCACCAGGAAGTCGCGTGCGCCTTCCGGGGTGGCCTTGGTCAGGATCGGGGTTTCGATGTCCTGGAAGCCGTCCGCATCGAGGTGGCGGCGCAGTGCCTGCACCAGCTTGATGCGGGTGCGCTGCATGCGCTGCATGTCCGGCCGGCGCAGGTCCAGGTAGCGATACTTCAGGCGGGTTTCCTCGCCCGGGTTCTCGTGGGCGTGGAACGGCAGCGGCTCGGCCTTGTTGAGCACGGTGATGCGGGTGGCGACGATCTCGACCTGGCCGGTGCGGATCTTGTCGTTCACCGCATGGCGCCGACGCACCACGCCTTCCACCTGCAGCACGTCCTCGTAGCCCAGGCTGGCGGCGACCTTGAACACTTCCGCGGAATTCTCGTCGCCTGCGGTCGGCTCCACCGTCACCTGCACGATGCCTTCATGATCGCGAAGATCGATGAAGCACACGCCGCCCAGGTTGCGGGCAACGTCGGTCCAGCCGGCGAGGGTGACAGTCTGGCCAATCAGGGTCTCGTCGACCAGGCCGCAGAAGTGGGTACGCATGGGGGTAAAGCTCCGCAGGAGATTGCCGGCGCCAGGCGGCACCGGTCAGCCCGTTATTCTGCGGCCGGCGACCCGTTGGGGCAAATCCCGGATGGTCACATGGGCTTGATCCGGCCGGGCAGATAGTGCCCGGACCACCATGCGCAAGGGGATTTGCCATGAACCGCCTCGCTGTTGCCTGCCTCACGGCCGTCCTGGCCTGCAGTGCTCCGACCCTGCACGCCCAGATCAGTGCCCGCGCCTACGCCCCCGAGAACCTCCGCACGCTGTCCATTTCCGACCAGCAGCGGGTGATTTCCCAGGAATATGCTGAACAGTCCGGGGGACGCCGCATCCCCGACGACCAGATGCGCTTCTATTTGGACCAAGTGAACCGGTCGTCCTGGGGCTTTTCCCGGATCAAGCAGGACATCGCCACTTCGCTCAGCGGTTCCGGTGGGGGCTGGAATCCCGGCGGTGGCGGCGGCTGGAACCCTGGCAGTGGCAACGGGGTGGTCCGCTGCGAAAGTCGCGACAGCCGTCAACGAGTCTGCGACACCGGCTGGCGCAGCGCGCGCCTGTCCCGGCAGCTCTCCGATACCCGCTGCGAGGAGGGCCGCAACTGGGGCTCGCGCAACCGGCAGGTCTGGGTCAGCGGCGGCTGCCGCGCCGAGTTCGTCGAAGGCCGTGGGGGCGGCTGGAATCCGGGCGGCCCGGGCAACAATTACACCGTGACCTGCAGCAGCAACGACAACCGCCAGCAGAGCTGCGCCTGGGACTCCCGCCAAGGGCGGCCGGCGCTGGTCCAGCAGCTGTCAGGCAGTGCCTGTGTGGAAGGCCGTACCTGGGGTTACCGCGGCAACGCGCTGTGGGTCAGCAACGGCTGCCGGGCGCGGTTCGGTACGCGCTGAAGGCCCGTAGAGCCACGCCCTGCGTGGCTTCGCGGTGTCGGAACGCAGACCAGCCACGCAGGGCGTGGCTCTACGGCGCCGGGGGTGCCTCGGCGCCCCACGGTGCGGGCGGCAATGGCACCGGGTGGGCCAGGTCGAATACCACCCGGAACGCGCGCCCCCCCGGGCGGGTGAGTTCGTAGACGAACTGCTCGTCCGGCTCCACCTCCATCGCCCAGGTGTTGGTGACCGATGCCGCCATGCCCGCCTTGCGGAACATCGCCACCGACTCGGCGTCGACCGGGAACGCCTGGCGCTGGGCGGTGCCCGGCGGCGCGCTGTCGCCGCCGTACATCGTGACCGCGTCGGGGCTGCCGTCGGCATGGCGGTGGTCGTGCTTCAGGCGCAGGCCGGTGTCGGTGCGGCTCAGCACCCAGGTCCGCGAATGATCGTCGCCGACATGGAACGGAATGCGCAGCTCGTGCGCGGCGTCGTCGCACCCGCGCACATGCATCACCAGGCGCTTGCCGTCGAACGGATCGGGCGTGGTGCTGCGCGGCTGGTTGACCACCACGCGGCCCTCGTAGGCCTTGCCGCAATGTGCGGCCACTGCGGCCAGGAACGCGTCGGCCGGGGCCATCGCAACGTCGTGGGCGGCCTGGTCGCGCTGGCCACTGCAGGCGGCAAGCAGCACGGCGGCCGCCAGCGGAAGATATCGGTGCAGACTCATGCAGCCACCCTAGCCCGCATGCGCGCACAGCGCAAATTCACCGACGATTTCCGGCAACAAAGGGTTTATTGCGACTGTGTTAGGGTAACAAGCGTGACCGGTTCGCCTTCCCCACGAAGGTCGCACGCGTGTTGCGGCTGACCGCCCTGCTCACAGGCGTAGCGCTGCTGTTGACCGGCAGCGGGCTTCTGGGCACCTTGCTGGCGGTGAGTGGTGGTGAGGCCGGCTTCGGTGCCGGTACGTTGGGCCTGGTGATGTCCGGTTATTTCGCCGGCTTCTTCATGGGCACCTTCTTCGCACCGTCGCTGATCCGCCGCATCGGGCATATCCGTGCGTTCGCCTTCTTTTCCGCCCTCGCCGCCATCGCGGTGCTGCTGCATCCGCTGTGGCTCAACGCGTGGTTGTGGGGCGCGCTGCGCATCGTCACCGGCATCGCGCTGGTGGGGCTGTACACGGTGATCGAAAGCTGGCTCAACGCCGAGCCGGACCCGCGCCAGCGCAGCCGCGCGTTCTCGCTCTACATGGTGGTGAACCTGTCCGCGCTGGCCCTGGGCCAGATCCTGTTGATGGTGAGCAATGCACCGGTCATGTCGATGTTCATGCTGATCGCGATGCTGGTGTGCGCGGCCGTGCTGCCGATCACCGCGACCCGGCTGACTCCGCCGGAAGTGCCTTCGGTTCCTCGCCTGAAACTGAGCCGGCTATATGCCATGGCCCCGGTTGCGACGGTGGCCGCTGGCCTGTCGGGACTTGCGATGGGCGCGTTCTGGGGCCTGCTGCCGGTGTACGCCGGCGAGATCGGCCTGGACAGCGACGGCGTGGCCCGCTTCATGCTGACCGCCATCGCCGGTGGCGCCCTGCTGCAGTGGCCGCTGGGGCATATCAGCGACGGCCACGATCGCCGCGTCGGACTGGTCGCGCTGTGCCTGGCTGCCGGCGGCATCGCAGTGATCGCCGCCATGCCGATGGTGCAGGTGCAGACCTGGCTGCTGTTCGGCCTGTTCTTCGTGTACGGCGGCCTGGCCTTTTCGCTGTATCCGTTCGCGGTCGCGCACATGCTCGATTACCTGCCGCGCGAACACCTGCTCTCCGGTTGCTCCAGCCTGCTGCTGGTGCATGGGGTGGGCGCGGCGATCGGTCCGGCCTTGGCCGGCGCCGCCATGCAGCAGTTCGGCGCACCTGCACTGCCGCTGTACTTCGCCGCCGTGCTCGGCATGCTGGCGCTGTTCACCACCGCACGCCTGCTGAGCTTCTCGCGGCTGCGCACCCACCCGGTGCTGTTCCGGCTGATGCTGCGCACAACGCCGGCAGCGCTGGAGTTGATGCCGGAAACCGACGCCGTGCCGCCACCCGACACCCCCCATCCCCCACCCATCGACTCCGATAAGGAAGTGCATTGACTGTTTCGACACCCACCCCGTCCACCTCATCCCGCACGCCGGCGGCTTCTCCGGCCCAGCAACTGATTCTCGCCACCGATCTGGATGGCACCTTCCTCGCCGGCGATGCCGCCGCGCGCCACCGCCTGTACCGGCTGGTCGACCAGCACCCCGGTATCCGCCTGATCTTCATCACCGGCCGTGGACTCGAAGCAGTGATGCCACTGCTGTCCGATCCGGCCATTCCGCGCCCGGATTACGTGGTCTGCGACGTCGGCGCCACCGTGGTCGATGGCCACACGCTGCAGCCGCTGCAACCCCTGCAATCAATGATCGACGCGCACTGGCCCGGCGAACACGTCGTGGCCGCTGCGATGCGCCCGTTCACTGCGCTGCAGCGCCAGGACGTGCCGCAGGAGCGCCGCTGCTCCTATTTCTGCGATCCGGAAACGCTGGCGCCGTTGCGCGGCGAGATCCAGGCCGCCGCACAGGCGCTGGGCTGCGACGTGCTGTATTCGGCCGACCGCTACCTGGACATCCTGCCGCCGGATACCGACAAGGGCCGCACCCTGGCGGCGCTGGCCCGCCTGCTGGCGCTGCCGCGAGACCGCATCCTGGTCGCCGGCGACACGCTCAACGACCTGTCGATGTATACCTCCGGCTTCCGCGGCGTGTGCGTGGGCGACTCCGAACCGGCGTTGACCGAGGCCACCGCCGGCCTGGAGCGCACCTTCCATGCGCAGGCGCCGGGCTGCGGAGGCATCCTCGAAGCGATCGAACATTTCGGCCTGCTCGCCGCCGATGACGCCTGGCTGCAGCCGCCGGCCCAGGCGCGCGCGGACGGCGCCGAGCTGGTCATGGTCTACCACCGCCTGCCCTTCGACGAAGTAATGGAAGACGGCGTACTGGTGCAGCGCCCGCCCCGCTCGCCGAATGGCATCATTCCCTCGCTGCTGAGTTTCTTCGAAGGCGGCCAGAAGGGCTCGTGGGTGGCGTGGGGGATCGATGAGCCCAAGCGCGGCCCGTTCCAGACCCACCTGCCGGTGGACGCCGGGCGCTATCCCACCCTGACCGCCGCGCGGGTGCCGTTGAGCCGGCAGGAAGTGGACATCTTCTACAAGCGGTTCTCCAAGGAAGCGTTCTGGCCGATGCTGCACGTGTTCTGGGAACGCGCGCGGTTCCGCGAAGATGACTGGCAGGTGTTCCTGAAGGTCAACCGCAAGTTCGCCGAAGCCACCGCCGCCGAGGCCGCGCACGGCGCCACGGTATGGATCCACGACTACAACCTGTGGATGGTGCCGGGCACGCTGCGCGAACTGCGCCCGGACCTGAAGATCGCCTTCTTCCACCACACCTATTTCCCGTCGGCCGATGTGTTCAACGTGGTGCCGTGGCGCCGCGAGATCATCGGCAGCCTGCTCAGCTGCGATTACATCGGCTTCCACATCCCGCGCCAGGTGGAGAATTTCGTCGACGTGGTCCGCGGCGCGATGCCTGCCGAACGCCTGGCCTGGGAAAGCTGCGCGCCGCGCTTCCTCACCTACGGCTGCGCGGTGGGGCTGGACACCATGACCACCCGCTTGCGCGTGGGCGACCGCGACGTGGCCCTGGGCGCGCATCCGGTCGGCACCGACCTGCGCCGCATCCACGCGGTGCTCGCGCGCGCGGATGTGCGCAATGACATCTTCAAGCTGCGCCGCGAAATCGGGGCGCGCAAGCTGGTGCTGTCGGTGGAGCGGCTGGACTACACCAAGGGCACGCTGGCCAAGCTGGAGGCCTTCGAGCGCCTGCTCGAGCAGCACCCGGACCGCCAGGGCAAGGTCACGCTGCTGATGGTGTGCGTGCCGGCGGCGCGCGAGATGACCGTGTACCGCACGCTGCAGAACCAGATCGAACAGGCGGTGGGTCGCATCAACGGTCGCTTCTCGCGGCTGGACTGGACCCCGGTGCGCTTCTTCGCGCAGGCATTGCCGTTCGAGGAAGTGGTGGCGCATTACGCGGCGGCGCAGGTGATGTGGATCACCCCGCTGCGCGATGGGCTGAACCTGGTGGCCAAGGAGTTCGTGGCCACGCATGGCATCGAAGGCAGCAATGGCGTGCTGGTGCTGAGCGAGTTCGCCGGTGCGGCGGCCGAGCTGAAGGGCGCGGTGCTGACCAACCCGCACGACCCTGCCGACCTGACCGCCGGACTGCTGCAGGCGCTGTCGATGCCCGAGGAAGAAGCGGGCGGGCGCATGCGCCAGTTGTTCGGCAGCGTGGAGTATTACGACGTGGACCGCTGGGGGCGCGAGTTCCTGGAGGCGGTGCGGGAAAGCGGCAACCCCGCGTAAACCCGATGTTCGGCAGGGGTACCGGCCCCGCCCGTAGAGCCACGCCCTGCGTGGCTTCGCGGTCCCGACGAAGAGCAGCCACGCAGGGCGTGGCTCTACGTCATGCCTTCGTCAACTTCTCCGCGATCACCGCCACCTGCCGCAGCACGTCGTTGCGACCGGCGTCGTCCACCGTGGCGCCCTGCAGGTAGCTGGTCAGCACCCAGGGCGCGCCGCCGGCCAGCGGCCACAGGATGGCGATGTCGTTGGTGGTGTCTTCGCCATTGCTGCCGGTCTTGTCGCCTACCCGCCACGCCGGCGACAGCCCCGCACGCAGCCGCGTGTCTCCGGTTTCGTTGTCGATCAGCCAGTCGGCCAGCTGCAGCCGCGAGGCCGGCTTCAACACCTCGCCCAGCACCAGCCGCTGCAGGCTGGCCGCCATCGCCGCCGGGCTGGTGGTGTCGCGCGGATCGCCGGGCGCGAACCGGTTCATGTCCGGCTCCAGCCGGTCGTTGCGGGTCACCGCATCGCCGCGCGCGCGCAGGAAGGCGGTCACCCCGGCCGGGCCGCCGACCACGCCGAGCAGCAGGTTCGCGGCCGGGTTATCGCTGGTCACCATGGTGGCGCGGCACAGGTCGCGCACGGTCAGGTCCTTGCCGACGTGGCGCCGGGTGACCGGCGCGTGCGACAGCATGTCCTGCTGCCGCACCGGCAGGCGCCGGTCGAGCGCGAGCGTGCCCTGGTCGGCCAGGTGCAGCACGGTCGCCGCCAGCACGAACTTGAAGGTGCTGCACATCGGGAAGCGTTCGTCCTGGCGATGGCCGACGCGGACACCGGTGGCGGTGTTGAGCAGGGTCACCCCGAGTCGCCCGCCACTGGCCTTTTCCAGTGCCGCGAAGTCATCGGCCTGGGCCTTTGCGCCGGCCAGCGTGGTCGGGGGCGCCTTGGCCAGGACCGACGCGGCCAGGGCGGACACGGCGGCGGCACCGGTCATCTGCAGGAAGTGGCGACGGGCAAGCATGGGCATCTCCGGAGTGGGAAGGGGCCATGAAAGCATCCCGGGCCAAGTGCCACCAGCGAGCATTCTCAACAGGAGGCATGAGAACAATTAATGGCATCCCCCCCCATGGCGGGCCCGCCTTGGTAGCGCCGACCGTTGGTCGGCCCAAGCGGTGCTGCATCGACTACGGAAGGTCACACGCCGCGATGCTTCCAGTACCGCCTGGGTCGACCAACGGTCGACGCTACCCTCGCACGGCGGGCGCCCGTGACGGCGGCCGCCCGTGACGGCGGCCGCCCTTGGTCGCGCCGACGGTGGGTCGGCCCGGCCGGCGTTACCATTACCCATCAGGATTCCTCACGGCTCGCCCATGCTTCGGCCCCAGCTTCCCCTCAATGCGTTGCGCGCCTTCGAGGCGGCGGCCCGCCACCAGAACTTCACCCGGGCGGCGCTGGAGCTGTGCGTGAGCCAGGCCGCGCTGAGCCACCAGATCCGCGGGCTGGAAGAGCGGCTGGGCGCGGTGCTGTTCCATCGGCTGCCGCGCGGGGTGGCGCTCACCGACGAAGGCGCGCGGCTGTACCCGGTACTCAACGACGCCTTCGACCGCATCGCGGTCAGCCTGGACCGGTTCGTCGGCGGGCATTTCCGCGAAGTGCTGGGGCTCGGCGTGGTCGGCACCTTCGCCACCGGCTGGCTGCTGCCGCGGCTGGCCGACTTCAATGCGCGCCATCCGGACATCGAACTGCGTGTGCAGACCCACAACAACCGCATCGACCTGGCCGGCGAAGGCCTGGACCTGGCCATCCGCTTCGGCGACGGTGACTGGCAGGGCCAGGTGAGCACGCCGGTGCTGGCGGCCCCGTTCGCGCCGGTGTGCGCACCGGCACTGGCCCGGGCCCTGCGTCATCCGCGCGACCTGGCCAACGTGGCGCTGCTGCGCTCGTATCGCAGCGATGAGTGGCCGCGGTGGCTGCAGGCCGCCGGCGCGGCGGAGCTGGAAGCGCGCGGACCGGTGTTCGATTCCTCGCTGACCCTGGCCAGCGCGGCGGCGGCCGGTGCCGGCGTGGCGCTGCTGCCGCTGCGGATGTTCGAGCAGGACCTGGCACAGGGCCGACTGGTGCAGCCGTTCGCGCAGACGCTGGAGCTGGGAAGCTATTGGCTGACGCGGTTGCGCTCGCGGGCGGAGAGCGAGGCGGGGAAGCGTTTCAGGGTTTGGCTGGAGACGCAGGGCGCGACATGACGCCCGGTGCAGGAGACGCACCGGCGTGCTCCGTCACATGAGGTGCCGCGCGGCGCACCGGCACCACGGCAGTGCCGTGGTGCCTACGCATCAGGCCATCAATTCCATCCACGCGGCTTCGGCTTTTTCCAGCTGCTGCGCGGTGGTGTCGCGGTCGCGGCCAAGCACGGCCATGCGGGTGGCGTCGGCATAGTTGACCGGGTCCGCCAGCTGGCGGTCCAGCTCGGCCAGGCGGGCTTCCAGCTCGTTGACCTTGGCTTCGGCGCTGGCCAGCTTCACCGGGTTGACCACTTTCTTCGCCGGCATCGGCGGGGTCGGCGGCGGCGGTTCCGGTGCGGCGGCCGCCATCTTCTGCTTGGTGCCCTGCGCGGCGGGGCGCGAACGCAGCCACGCTGCGTACTCGTCCAGGTCGCCGTCGAACGGCTCGACCACACCGTCCGCCACGCGCCAGAAGGTGTCGCAGACCAGGCCGATCAGATGGCGGTCATGCGAGACCATCACGATCGCGCCTTCAAAGGTGGCCAGCGCTTCGGCCAGCGCTTCGCGCATTTCCAGGTCGAGGTGGTTGGTGGGTTCGTCGAGCAGCAGCACGTTGGGCTGCTGCCAGGCGATCATCGCCAGCGCCAGGCGCGCACGCTCGCCGCCGGAGAACCCGTCCACCGGCTCGAACGCACGGTCGCCGGCGAAATTCCACTTGCCGAGGAAATCGCGGAACGCCTGGTTGCTGCCATCCGGCGAGATGTCGCGGAAGTGGTCCATCGGCGACTGGCCTTCGTGCAGCGACTCCACCGTGTGCTGGGCGAAGTAGCCGATGCGCAGGTCCGGGTGCGCGGAACGCTCGCCGGCCACCGGGTCCAGCTCGCCCACCAGCGTACGCACCAGCGTGGTCTTGCCCGCGCCGTTCGGACCCAGCAGGCCGATGCGCTGGCCCGCCTCCAGGCCGAAGCCGACGTTGTGCAGGATCACCGCGTCCGGGCTGTAGCCGGCTTCGACGTCGTTGAGCCGGATCAGCGAGAACGGCAGCTTGCTCGGCGGCGCGAACTCGATGCGGAACTCGCGCTCGGCGCGCACCGCTTCGGTGCCGGTCAGCTTGGCCAGGCGCTTCATGCGGCTCTGCGCCTGGGTGGCCTTGCTGGCCAGCGCCTTGAAGCGGTCGATGAAGCTCTGCAGGTGGGCGCGCTCGGCCTGTTCCTTCTCGTGCGCGATCTGCTGCTGGCGCAGCTGCTCGGCGCGCTGGCGTTCGAAGTCGGTGTAGCCACCGGGGTAGAGCTTGGCGCCGCCGCCGTGCAGGTGCAGCGTGTGGGTGGCGACGTTGTCCAGGAACTCGCGATCGTGCGAGATCAGCAGCAGGGTGCCGGGATACTTCAGCAGCCACTGTTCCAGCCAGAACACCGCGTCCAGGTCGAGGTGGTTGGTCGGTTCGTCGAGCAGCAGCAGGTCGCTGGGCATCATCAGCGCGCGCGCCAGGTTCAGGCGTGCACGCCAGCCGCCGGAGAAGGTCGACACCGGACGCGCATGGGTGTCGGACGGGAAGCCCAGGCCATGCAGCAGCTTGCCGGCGCGGCTTTCGGCGTCGTAGGCGCCCATCTCGGCCATCTTCTGGTGGGCATTGGCCACCGCTTCCCAGTCCTCGCGCGCGGTCGCCTCGGCTTCCTCGCGCAGCACCGCGGCGACCTCGGTGTCGCCTTCCAGCACGAACTGCAGCGCCGGGTCGGGCAGCGCCGGGGTTTCCTGGGCCACGCTGGCGATGCGGATCTTGCCGGGCAGGTCGACGTCGCCCTTGTCCGCCTCCAGCTCGCCCTGCACGGCCGCGAACAGGCTGGACTTGCCGGCCCCGTTGCGGCCCACGACGCCCACGCGGTAACCCGCGTGCAGGGTCAGGTCGACATTGGACAACAGCAGCCGCTCGCCGCGGCGCAAGGCGAAGTTACGAAGGGAGATCATCTGGGGGGTCCATATAACGGAATGGAATGTGCTGGTAAGCACCTTTCCTGCGACGTAATTCTAGCGTTAACGAATACTTGACGCGCCCCGGGATGCGCGGCGGGCCTCGTCTCTCTCCCACGATCCCTGCCCGCGCCCTCCCGGGATCCTGTCCGCCGGAACCGCCAGATCGACGTAAGTTGTTGCTTCTGCAACAGTTTCATCGGATTCGTTGATTTGACACCCGGTAAAATTACCGTTAATCCGTTCAGTGCGCACCGCAACAACCGCCCTCGCAGACCGGCCTTGCCAACGTCGTGATGTCGCCCGGTGCCGCCCCGTCCCCACCGGAGCTCCATCCTGATGAACCGCAAGACCCGCACGCTTGCCGCCGCCGTTGCCGTCGTCCTCGGTACCTCCGCCTTCACCGTCGCCGCGCAGGAACCGGTCGCGCGCAGCAGCGCCAACACCCTGGACACGGTGATCGTCACCGGCACCCGCGTCGCCGACCGCACCGTGGCCGAATCGCAGTCGCCGATCGACATCATCACCCCCGAAGCGCTGCAGTCCACCGGTACCACCGAGCTGGCCACCGCGCTGGCCCGCGCCCTGCCCTCGCTGAACTTCCCGCGCCCGGCGCTGACCGACGGCACCAGCGGCATCCGCCCGGCCCAGTTGCGCGGCCTGTCCCCGGACCAGGTGCTGGTGCTGGTCAACGGCAAGCGCCGCCACACCTCGGCGCAGATCAACGTCAACGGCAGCATCGGGCGCGGTTCCTCGGCGGTGGACATCAACGCCATTCCGATCGCCTCCATCGAGCGCGTGGAAGTGCTGCGCGACGGCGCCTCGGCCCAGTACGGCTCCGACGCCATCGCCGGGGTGATCAACATCGTGCTGAAGGGCTCGGCCTCCGGCGGCAGCCTGGCGCTGGACGCCGGCCAGTACTCGGCCGGCGACGGCAACAAGTACCAGCTCTCCGGCGACACCGGCATCGGCTTCGCCGACGGCCGCGGCAGCCTGCATGTGGCCGGCCAGATCACCCAGCAGGACGAAAGCAACCGCGCCGGCCCCTACCAGGGTACCGCGCCGAACACCGGCAACTTCCCCAACGTGGGCCAGACCACCTTCGTGGTCGGCGACCCGCAGGTGGACGCCAGCGCCGCCTCGGCCAACGCCAGCTTCCAGTTCAGCGACCACGTCTCGGCCTATGCCACCGCGCTGGCCAGCAACCGCGACATCACCTCGTTCGCGTTCTACCGCTCGCGCAACAACAGCAACCAGGGTGCGCTGCTGGCCCAGACCTACCCGGACGGCTTCGTGCCGGAAATCAACCAGTACTCCAAGGACCGCTCGCTGGTGGCCGGGGTGAAGGGCGATACCGAAAGCGGCTGGACCTGGGACGTGAGCTACAACCACGGCACCAACAAGATCGACTTCCACACCCGCAACTCGATCAACTACGCCCTTGGCGTGGGCAGCCCGCGCTCGTTCTACGCCGGCGCGCTGGAATACACCCAGGACATCGGCAACGTGGACATCACCAAGCAGCTGGACTGGGGCCTGGCCTACCCGGTCACGCTGTCGTTCGGTGGTGAATACCGCCGCGAGAAGTGGGAGCAGAGCGAAGGCGAGCCGAATTCCTACTTCGGCACCGGCGCGCAGGGCTTCGGCGGCTTCACCCCGCTCAACGCGGTCAATGCCGACCGCGACAACTACGCCGTGTATGCCGGCCTGGAAGCGGACCTGACCGACAAGTTCTCGGCCGGCGTGACCGGCCGTTACGAGGATTACTCGGACTTCGGCGACAAGTTCTCCGGCAAGCTGTCGGCACGCTACGCTTTCACTGACAAGGTCGCGCTGCGGGCCACCGCCTCCTCCGGTTTCCGTGCGCCGTCGCTGGCCCAGCAGAGCTACCAGGCCGTGACCAGCACCATCGTCAACGGCGTGTTCGTCGAACGCGGCACCTTCCCCACCACCAGCACCGCCGCGCAGGCGCTGGGGGCCAGCCCGCTGAAGGCCGAAAGCTCCACTTCCTACAGCGTGGGCCTGGTGGTGCAGCCGATCGACCGCCTGTACCTGACCGTGGACGCGTACCAGATCGACATCGACGACCGCATCATCCTGTCCACCAACATCACCACCAATGCCGCCACCAATGCGCTGCTGGCCGACCTCGGCCTGCCGCAGGTCACCGCGTTCTCCTACTTCACCAACGGCGTGGATACCCGCACCCGCGGCGTCGACGCGGTGTCCAGCTACACCCTCCCGTTCAGCGCCAGCTCGCTGGAACTGACCGCGGCGTACAGCTACAACGACACCGAGGTGAAGAAGTTCATCGCCTCGCCGGCCGTGTTCGGTTCGCTGGGCCTTACCCAGTCGCTGATCGGCCGCGATGAAGTGGGCCGCATCGAAGACAGCTACCCGCGCGACAAAACCATCCTCAGCGGCACCTGGCGCTCGGACCGCTGGGACCTGAGCCTGGCCGCGACCCGCTATGGCTCGTTCACGGTGCGCAATTCAGCTACCCCGACCCGCGACCAGACCTACGACGCCTCGTGGGTGCTGGATGCCTCGGTGGCCTACAAGCCGAGCGAGAACTGGACCCTCACCCTGGGCGCGGACAACCTGCTGGACGAGTACCCGGACCGCACCGTGGACCTGCAGAACTCCACCTGGGGCATGCTGCCGTACAGCAACTACTCGCCGTACGGCTTCAACGGCGCCTACGTGTACGGCCGCGTCACGTACAAGTGGTGATTGCCGGGGGCATCGATTCCCGCGCGTGAATCGATGCCCTGCAGTGTCGGTTTGCCGGATCTGGCCGCATCGGTGAAAATCGGGGCATCCCCCTGTTCTGCGAGCCCCGATGCACCATGACACCGACCTGATCAACATCGTGGCCGTTGGCCTTGGGCTCGCCTTCATCCTGGGAGCCCTGGCCAACAAGCTGCGTTTGTCTCCGCTGGTCGGCTATCTGGTTGCAGGCATCTGCGTAGGACCGTTCACGCCCGGCTTCGTCGCCGACCAGGCGCTGGCCAACCAGCTGGCCGAAATCGGCGTGATGCTGCTGATGTTCGGGGTGGGCCTGCACTTCTCGCTGAAGGACCTGATGGCGGTCAAGGCGATCGCCATTCCCGGCGCCATCGGGCAGATCCTGGTCGCCACCCTGCTCGGGTGGGGCCTGGCCTGGCTGATGGGCTGGCCGGTCATCCAGGGCGTGGTGTTCGGCTTTTCATTGGCCACCGCGAGTACCGTTGTGCTGCTGCGCGCGATGGAAGAACGCCGGTTGCTGGAGACCCAGCGCGGCAAGATCGCGGTCGGCTGGCTGATCGTCGAAGACCTGGCCTGCGTCCTGGCGCTGGTGATGATGCCGGTACTGGCCGGCGTGTTCGGCCCCGATGCCGCCAAGGAAACCCATACCGTGGGCAGCGTGCTGGCCAGCATCGGCTGGACCTTCGTGCAGCTGGGCCTGTTCGTGGCGGTGATGCTGGTGGTCGGGCGGCGGGTGATTCCCTGGATCCTCGAACGCATCGCGGCCACCGGTTCGCGCGAACTGTTCACGCTGTCGGTGCTGGCGATCGCGCTGGGCGTGGCCTTCGGTTCGGCCATGCTGTTCGGGGTGTCGTTCGCGCTGGGCGCGTTCTTCGCCGGCATGCTGCTCAACGAATCCGAGCTCAGCCACAAGGCCGCCAACGATTCGCTGCCGCTGCGCGACGCGTTCGCGGTGCTGTTCTTCGTTTCCGTGGGCATGCTGTTCAACCCGGCCATCCTGATCGAGCATCCCTGGCAGGTGCTGGCCACCGCGGCGATCATCATGTTCGGCAAGTCCGCGGCCGCCTTCTTCATCGTGCGCGCGTTCGGCCACCCCAACGGCACTGCGCTGACCATTTCGGCCAGCCTGGCGCAGATCGGCGAATTCGCCTTCATCATCGCCGGCCTCGGCGTCAGCCTGAAGATCCTGCCGCCGACCGGCCAGGCACTGGTGCTGGCCGGTGCGCTGATCTCGATCATGCTCAACCCGCTGGTGTTCGGCCTGCTCGACCGCTGGCTGCTGAAGCATCAGGAAACCCCCGCCGCCGCGGTGGAAACCGAATTGCCGCCCGGCCCCTCGCTTGACCTGCACGACCACGCCATCGTGATCGGGTATGGGCGCGTGGGCAGCGCACTGGCCCAGGTGCTGCGTGATCGCGGCGTGCCGGTGCTGGTCATCGACGACAACAAGGAACACGTGGCCGAAGCGCACGCCGCCGGGCTGCCTGCCATCCGCGGCAGTGCCGCCGCCGACCGCGTACTGGCCGAAGCGCATCCGGAACGCGCCAAGATCGCGGTGCTGGCGATTCCGCAGCCGCTGGAAGCGGGCGAAACGCTGGCCAAGCTGCGCGCGCTCAACCCGGGCCTGACCCTGCTGGCGCGCGCGCACAGCGATGCCGAGGTCAAGCACCTTCTGGAGCACGGCGCCGACGGCACGGTGATGGCCGAGCGCGAACTGGCCTACTCGCTGGCGGAGATGGTGATGGCCACGCCGCCGTACCGCACGCTGGGAAAGAACGCCATTCCCGTCGTGTAGGGATGTGACGGCGATCAGGTCTGCAGTGAGCAGCGCGTAGCGAAAGCAGACCTGGCTTCGATAAACGCAACTACTCCCATGGGCAACGCCCCTGCACCGGTGCACCGTGCCCTGCACCGGCGCCCGCACCGTGCAACTCGGTGGTCACGGCGCCTCCCGCACTGAGGAGGTTGTTATGCCGCTCGACATTCCGTCTGCCCGCCACATCCAAGGGGATTTCGACAGGAGGGTCGCAGATGCCGTGCGATCCCGTGGCGTGCAGCCGCGGCCTGGCGGGTCGGGACCGCTCACCGTACGCAACGGCCAGCAATGGCTGGTTGCCGCACTGGCGCTGTCGTCGGCGATGGCCATCGGTCGCATGCCTCCCCGCGGTGCGCGGGCGCCTGCGGTCAACCCGGCGCCATTGCCGGGCGCCGCCGCGCAGGGCAGCATCGACCACCAGTCCATCCCGATGCTTGGCGACACACCGACGGCGCCCGTCGTCGCACTCCAGCACATCGCCAATGCCGCAACACTCGGCTGCATCGCGTCCCCCCCGCACTGCCCGCAGACGCTGACCGCCAGCCTGCTGGCCGCCGGCGCGCTGGCAGCCAGCACGCTCGGAGGCGGCGCGATGGGTTACGCGTTTGGACGTTTCACTGCGCCGGCGTCCGATCCGGAAGCGTCACGCGGAGCATCCCTGCCGGAGTCGCTGTACGCGTTGCTGCCGGACGAGCAGCGCATGCAATTGCTGCAGATCGTGCGCGACTGCGGCAGTGACACCGCCGCCTGCACCGCGCCGGCCATCCACGACCTGCTGGAGACGCTGCCGGCCGATGTCCGCCACCGCATCATGACCACGCTGGGGGTCGCCCAGCACCGTGGCAGCCACACCCACGGCGGATGGCCCAGTGGCGCCGACGCCGCCGCTCTGGCGCCGGCCCTGGACTGGATGGACTGGGCCGCTGCCCTGCTGGGCAGCGTAGTGACGCCGGCGCAGGCCGCGTTCCAGCTGGACCTGGAACAGATCGCGCAGGCCACCCTGGAAGGCCAAGCCGGAGAGACCACCGCCGCCGGCCGCGAGGCGGCGGCCAATCGCGCCCGCTTCGCGACACTGCGCGAGCTGCTGCAGCGCGACGGCCACGCCCTGCAGCAACTGCCCTTCAACGGCACCACCCACGACAGCTTCGGCTTCGGAACCGACTATGCCGGCTGCAACCTGATGCTGGAGTTCAGCGGTGGCGGCGCACCGGCGCATACGCTGATGGTGCTGGCGCATGGCGACATGATCGGTGCACGCGAAGGCTCCAGCGGCGCCAGCGACAACGGCACCGGGCTGGCCGCGCTGCTGGCGCTGGCCCGCAGGCTGGGCGCGGTGACGCTGCCGCCGGGCGTACGGGTGCAGCTGCTGGTTACCGATCTGGAGGAACGCGGCATGCTGGGCGCCAAGTCGTACGCGGCGAACTGCGTGCAGCGCGCAGACTGCCCTGATGTGGCGCTCAACCTGGACATGATCGGCCGTGGCGATGGCATGACCTTGTCCGGAAGCGATCGCCATCACCTGTACATGGACGGCGATTCGCGCGCACTGCAACCGTCCGCCGCTACGGTTGCCCCTGCAGAAACCCACCTGCGCCAGCTGCTCGAACGTGCCGCCGCCGACGTCGGGCTGCGCGTGCATGCCAGTCCGGACTGGGTCATGCAATCAGACCACATCGCCTTCCAGCGCGAAGGCGTGCCGGCGCTCGGCATGAACCTGGCCGACGCCACCGACCTGCCGCTCGAGCGCGACATGCAGCAGGCCCGGGCGCAGCTGTGGATGGCCAGCGATGGTGTGGACTGGTCGCGCTTCGAGGACTACCTGGAGGGCACGCTGGAAGCTCAGCAGGCGCAGGAGATGGATAGCGCGCTCGACGAGGTCGAACAGGCCAGGCGCACGTATCTTGCACTTCCTGTATCACCCAGCATGACGCGCATCCACAACGGCCAGGACCAGCTGCATCAGGTCCAGCCGCAGCGCGCGATGGCCGCGCTCGCCGTGCTGGAGGCAGCGATCGACGGCTGGCTGCAACGGCCTGCTGCGTGACACCCCCACCCCGACCGGTACGCACCGGTCGGCTGGCTCTGCCTCCCCGCCTTGCCGAACCCCGGTTGTACGCACTGGGCGAGGTCCCGCCCCCCTGCCGATGGAAACCACCCCATGCCTGTCGATTCCGCCGCCGTCCAACATCGCCGCAGCCAGGGCGAATACGCGCGCAGGCTGGGTGGGCGCCAGCCGATGCAGGACCACCGTCGGCACGCGCGTTTCGGTGTTCCTCCACCGCCACTGCTGAACGTCCGCAACGGCGCTGGCCTGTTTACGATCGCGCTGCTGCTGGCCACGGTACCCGACGCGTCCGCCACCGGCCAGCGCGAAGCGCCCCCGCAGGCCTCGGGATGGCTGCCCGGCGCCGCCGCCGCTGCGCCAGACTCCAGCTATCTGGCCGTGCCGGTCAACGAACCGCTCGAGCACCTCGGCAATGCCGCCGCCGGCTGCCTGGTACTGCCGCGCCGATGCCCGCAGCTGTTTGCCGGCGCGGCGCTGACAGCGCTTGGAAGCGCTGCGGTGGGCGGCTGGCTGGGCTGGCGCGCCGGCCTGTCTGCGGGACGCGCCGCGTGCGAGAAGAACCGCGACGACGCCCCGGCTGCGGTCGCCTTGACCCAAGCCACCGACACCGCCGACGGTCTGCCCCAACCGATGCGGTTCACCCCCGCCGACCTCGATCCGGCCCACTTGCCGTGCGACTCCCTGTACGACCATGTAAACGCACGTTGGCACCGCACCGCGACACGGCCGCCGGACCAGTCGCGCTGGGACGTACCGGCCATGTTGCAGGACCGTTCCCTGGCCCTGCAGCGGCGGCTGGCCGAGCAGGCGGCACGGCTGGAGCTGCCGACGCCTGCCGAAAGAATCGTCGCCGATCTCTGGACAACCGGCATGAACCAGCACCGGATCAACGCCGAAGGCATCTCCCCGTTGCGCGATGAACTCGCTGCGATCGACGCGTTGCATACCCCTGCGCAGATCGAGGCCCATCTGCATGCACTTACCGCCGCCGGGATCAACCCGGTGTTCGGCTTTGGCGTGGACCGCGACATGGACGCGCGCGATACGCAGATCGCCTACGCCTTCCAGGGCGGCCTCGGGATGCCGGACCGCAGCTACTACCTCACCGACGACCACGTCGAAGCGGCGCTGGGCTACCGCGCGCATGTCGCCCACGTGTTGCGCCTCGCCGGCGACGCACCGGCCGACGCCGAACGCCAGGCCGATGCGGTACTCGCACTGGAACGCCGGTTCGCGAACGCGTCCACGCCGTGGGAGGAGTTGAATGCCAACCTCACCCATTACTACCACCCGGTCAGCCTGGCAGAGGCCGACGCGCTGACGCCAGGATTCCGCTGGAGCGCGTTGTTCCAGGCGCTGGGCGTGGCCCCTCCCGACCGGTTCTCGCTGCCCACCCCCGGATTCCACCAGGAGGTCGCTGCGGCGCTGACGACGGAGGATCCGGCCACCTGGCGCGCCTACCTGCGCTTCCATACGCTGGATTCGGCCAGCCCGTTCCTCGGCAACGACTTCGTGCGTGCCCACCACGCCTTCCACGCGCGCACGCTGCAGGGCCAGGATGCGATGCCCCCGCGCTGGAAGCAGGTGCTGGCCGCGATCGAGCGGGTGGCGGGCGAAGCGATCAGCGAGCTGTATGTGCCGGTGGCATTTCCCACTGAAACGCGCGAGGCCGTCAATGCGCTGGTCGAGCAGATCACCGCGGCGTTGAAACGCCGCCTGCAGGTCGTGCCGTGGATGGATCCCGATACCCGCGCAACGGCCCTGCGCAAGGCCGACCGGTTCCGTACCCGCATCGGCCACCCGGAGCGCTGGCCCGACTGGTCCGGGCTGCACACTGAATCCTGCGGCTACCTGCGCAACCTGCGCCGGGCAACCGCGTTCGTACAGCGCAGGGAACTGGCGCGACTGGGCGCGCCCGTGGACCCTTCGACCTGGCGGATGACCGCGCAGACCGTCGACGCGTACTACGACATGCTCGAGGACGAACCCTCCATCGCCTTCTCGGCGGCGCTGTTGCAGCCGCCCTACTTCGACATCGACGCCGGTCCCGGGCTCAACTACGGTGCGATCGGGGTGGTGATCGGGCATGAGCTGTCGCATGCGTTCTCCGCCGAATCCAGCCAGTTCGGCATCGACGGCGGCCTGCAGGGGTGGTGGAGCGACGCCGACCACCAGCGCTACGCCGCGCTGTCGGCGCGCCTGGCCGCGCAGTTCGACCAGCAGCAGGTCGACGGTGTGGCGCTCAACGGACAGCTGACGGCAAGTGAGAACATGGCCGATCTGGGCGGACTGTCCATTGCCCTGGACGCGCTGCTGCATGTCACGGACAACCAGACCGACCCGGTGCCCGACAGGCAGGGCATCGTGCGGGACTTCTTCTTCGGCGGGGCCGTTACCCACCGCCGCCTGCATACCGCGCAGCGGCTGCGGCAGGACGCGGAAACCGACGTCCACGCCTTCGGCGCGCCGCGCGCCACCGTGGGCCCGGCCAACCTGCAGGCCTATGCGGAGGCGTTCAACTGCACGCCGGGAAGCCCGATGACCCGCACCGATGCCGAACGGGTGGTCTACCTGTAGCAGCGTGCCGCAGACAGCAGAAAGCCCCGGCATTGCCGGGGCCTTCTTCAACCGCACGGGCGCTGGCTCAGCCCTTGGCGAAGACCAGCTTGCCGTCGGCCGCGTCCACCTGGATCACATCGCCGCCGACGAAGTCCCCCGACAGGATCTTCTGTGCCAGCGGGTTTTCCAGCTGTGCCTGGATCGCGCGCTTGAGCGGCCGGGCGCCGTAGATCGGATCGAAGCCCACGTTGCCCAGCAGCGCGAACGCCGCATCGCTGACCTCGATGCGCAGGCCGCGTTCGGCCAGGCGCTTTTCCAGTCCCTGCATCTGGATCCGCGCGATCTGCTTGATCTGCGCCTTGTCCAGCGGATGGAACACCACGATGTCGTCGAGCCGGTTGATGAACTCCGGCCGGAAGTGCGCCTGCACCACGCCCATCACCGCGGCCTTCATCTGCGTGTAAGCCTCCGGGCTGTCGTCGCTGGACATGTCCTGGATCTGGTGCGAGCCCAGGTTGGAGGTCATCACGATGACCGTGTTGCGGAAGTCCACCGTGCGGCCCTGGCCATCGGTCAGGCGGCCGTCGTCCAGCACCTGCAGCAGGATGTTGAACACATCGGTGTGCGCCTTTTCGACTTCATCGAGCAGGATCAGCGAATACGGACGGCGGCGGACCGCCTCGGTCAGGTAGCCGCCCTCTTCGTAGCCCACGTAACCCGGAGGCGCACCGATCAAGCGCGCCACGCTGTGCTTCTCCATGAATTCACTCATGTCGATGCGGATCATCGCGTCGCTGCTGTCGAACAGGAACTCGGCCAGCGACTTGCACAGCTCGGTCTTGCCCACGCCGGTCGGTCCCAGGAACAGGAACGAGCCGCTGGGACGGTTCGGGTCGGACAGGCCCGCGCGCGAGCGGCGCACTGCGTCGGAGACGACCTTGATCGCTTCTTCCTGGCCCACCACGCGTTCGTGCAGCACGTCTTCCATGCGCAGCAGCTTGTCGCGCTCACCTTCCAGCATGCGGTTGACCGGAATCCCGGTCCAGCGCGACACGACCTCGGCGATTTCTTCGGCGGTGACCCGGTCCTGGACCAGCTTGAACTCGGTGTTCTCCGCTTCCTGCGCGGCGTGCAGCTGCTTCTCCAGCTGCGGCAGCTGGCCGTACTGCAGTTCGCTCATGCGGCCGAAATCCTGGCGTCGCTGCGCCGCTTCCAGTTCCAGCTTGACCTGCTCGATCTGCTCCTTGATCTTGGTCGTGCCCTGCAGCGCGGCCTTTTCCGACTTCCAGATCTCGTCCAGGTCGGAAAACTCGCGCTCCAGCGCATCGATGTCGGTTTCCAGGTCGGCCAGGCGCTGCCGCGAGGCATCGTCCTTTTCTTTCTTGAGCATCTCGCGCTGGATTTTCAGCTGGATCAGGCGCCGTTCCAGGCGGTCCAGTTCCTCCGGCTTGGAGTCGATCTCCATGCGGATGCGCGAGGCCGCTTCGTCCATCAGGTCGATGGCCTTGTCCGGCAGCTGGCGATCGGCAATGTAGCGGTGCGACAGCGTGGCCGCGGCCACGATCGCCGGGTCGGTGATCTCCACGCCGTGGTGCACCGCGTACTTTTCCTTCAGCCCGCGCAGGATGGCGATGGTGTCTTCCACGCTGGGCTCGCCCACGAACACCTTCTGGAAGCGGCGCTCCAGCGCGGCGTCCTTCTCGATGTACTTGCGGTACTCGTCCAGGGTGGTGGCGCCTACGCAGTGCAGCTCGCCACGTGCGAGCGCCGGCTTGAGCATGTTGCCCGCATCCATCGCACCGTCGGCCTTGCCCGCGCCGACCATGGTGTGCAGCTCGTCGATGAACAGGATGATCTGGCCTTCGCTCTTGGCCAGGTCGTTGAGCACGGCCTTCAGGCGTTCTTCGAATTCGCCGCGGAACTTGGCACCGGCGATCAGCGCGCCCATGTCCAGCGACAGCACGCGCTTGCCGCGCAGCCCTTCGGGCACTTCGTCATTGATGATGCGCTGGGCCAGCCCTTCCACGATCGCGGTCTTGCCGACGCCGGGTTCGCCGATCAGCACCGGGTTGTTCTTGGTGCGACGCTGCAGGACCTGGATGGTGCGACGGATTTCCTCGTCGCGTCCGATCACCGGGTCCAGCTTGCCGCTCTCGGCGCGCGCGGTCAGGTCGATGGTGTACTTCTCCAGCGCCTGGCGCTGTTCCTCGGCATTTTCCGACTGCACGCTTTCGCCGCCACGAATCTTGTCGATGGCCGCGTCGATACGGGTCTTGTCGGCACCCGCGGCACGTAGCGCCATGCCCAGCGTACCGCCATCATCGAGCGCGGCCAGCACGAACCACTCACTGGCGATGAACGCATCGCCGTGCTCCTGGGCGAGTTTGTCGGTCTTGTTGAGCAGCCGGTTCAGGTCATTGCCGATCGACAGGTTGCCTTCCTGCCCGGAGACTTTCGGCAGCGCGTCCAGCGCCTCGGTCAGGCGCTCGCGCAGCACCGGCACGTTGACCCCGGCTTGGGCCAGCAGCGGGCGCGTGCTGCCGCTCTGCTGTTCCAGCAGCGCCGTGAGCACGTGCACTGGTTCGATGATGTTGTGGTCGCGGCCCACGGCCAACGACTGTGCGTCGGCCAGCGCCTGCTGGAAACGCGAGGTGAGCTTGTCCATTCGCATGAAGGTGTCCTCGATCAGATATCCGCTGGCCCGGCCAGCACTATCAGACAGATGCGGTTAGGCAGGTGTGTTTCAAGGGGCGCCGGGAACCTATTCAGGCGGCGGACGACGCCATGGCCACGCCGCCGTCACGCCTGCTTGGCACCGCGCCGGGGAGGCTGGGGGACCCTTCCGATGGAGCCAGCGCATGCATTACGAGTTGTATTACTGGACCGGCATCCAGGGCCGTGGCGAGTTCGTCCGGCTGGCACTGGAAGACGCCGGCGCGGCCTACACCGACATGGCGCGCGTGCACGGCGACGCGGTGATGCAGCCGTTCCTGGACGGCAAGGCCGACGGGCTGCAGCCGTTCGCCCCGCCGTTCCTGGTCAGCGGCCGGCAGGTGATCGCGCAGGTCGGCGCGATCCTGGACCACCTGGGGCCGGAGCTGGGACTGGTGCCCGAGGCCGCGTCGCGGCGCGCGCAGGCGCTGCAGTTGCAGCTGACCATCGCCGACCTGGTGGCGGAGGTCCACGACACCCATCACCCGATTGCGGCCTCGCAGTATTACGAGGACCAGAAGCGGGAAGCGAAGGCGCGGGCGGCGTCGATGCGGGGCGAGCGGTTGCCGAAGTTCCTGGGCTGGTTTGAAAACGTGCTGGAGGCCAACGGTGGCCTGCATCCGCTGCGCGAACACTCGTACGTGGACCTGTCGCTGTTCCAGCTGCTGAGCGGGCTGGATTACATGTTCCCGCAGCGGATGCAGGCATTGCGGCCGTCGCTGCCGCTGCTGCATGCACTGAAGGACCGGGTGGAGCGGCGACCGAACATCGCCGCGTACCTGGCGTCGGAGCGCCGGTTGGCGTTCAACACCAACGGGATCTTTCGCCACTACCCGGAATTGGACGCGGACGCGTGACGCATCCCTTGGGCCGACCAACGGTCGGCGCTACCGAGGGCGCCTCGGACGGTAGCCTGTCCCGGTAGCGCCGACCGTTGGTCGGCCCAGGCGGTCTACGCCGCGTCCTTTTCCCCTGCGGGCACCGGAACAACCGACAGCACGGCGAGCAGCACCGCCAACGCGACATACGCGCCCGCGAACTGCCACATGATCTGCTGCGGCAGGCCTTCCAGCGTCCACGGCAGGTAGATCCCACCGCGCGGATCGACCGAGTGGATCAGCCCGAACAGGGTCAGCGCCGCGGCCACCAGCAGGATCCCGCTGGAACGCAGCAGCCTGCCGTCGATCATCGCCACCACCGCCGCGATCCACAGCATCGAGGTGATGATGAAACCGTTGCCGAGGGTGAAGATCACCGCCAGCTCCGGCAGCCCGTGTCCATCCAGCGTGGTGGTCATCGCCACCAGCTGCTCCGGCGCGATCCAGCCCGGTGCTTTGATCGCCAGCAGGTAGGCCACCGAGGGCAGGAAGCCCAGCACCATCGCCCCGGCATGTTCGCGCGGCGTGGCCTGGAACGCCTGGGTGGTGATGTCGATCGCCACGTACACGATGATCGGCGCCAGCACCGCCAAGGGCAGCCACTGCACCAGCCCGGAGATCACCCCCAGCATGCCGCCGATGCCGACGAACAGGCCGGTCAGCAGCGTGTAGCCGCTGCGCGCACCCATGTGCTTGTACGCGGGCTGGCCGATGTAGGGCGTGGTCTGGGCCACGCCGCCGCACAGCCCGGCCACCAGCGTGGCCACCGCTTCCACCAGCAGGATGTCGCGGGTGCGGTAGTCGTCGCCGGCCGCGCGCGCGCTTTCGGACACGTTGATGCCGCCCACCACCATCAGCAGGCCGAACGGCAGCAACAGCGGCAGGTAGGTCATCGCGGTGGGCAGGCCGTCGATGAAGCCCAGCGTCGGCCACGGCAGCACCACCTGCAGGGGGGTCCACTCGGGCACCTTGAACCCGGGTGCGCCCAGCCCGGCCAGGCCCAGCCCGTAGTAGAGGACCGTGCCGAACACGAAGGCCACCAGCACGCCCGGCGCGCGGATCGGCAGCTTGCGCTTGGCCACCAGTACGTACAGCAGCAGCCCCAGGGTGACCAGGCCGACCACCGGTGAGCGCAGCGTTTCCAGCAGCGGCAGGAAGCCCATCAGCACGATCGCGATGCCTGCGATGGAACCCAGCAGCGAGGCGCGTGGCAGCGCGCGGGTCACCGCCTCGCCGAAGAAGGACAGCAGGGTCTTGAGCAGCCCCATGATCACCAGCGAGGCCATGCCCAGCTGCCAGGTGGCGACCGCCGCATCGTGCGGCGCCAGTCCCTGCGCCTTGAAGGCGACGAACGCCGGGCCCAGCACAAGCAGCGCCATGCCGATGCTGGTCGGTGCATCCAGGCCGAGCGGCATCGCGGTCACGTCGTCGCGGCCGGTGCGCGCGGCCAGCCGCCGTGCCATCCAGGTGTAGAGCACATTGCCCACCAGCACGCCGAAGGCGGTGCCAGGGAACATGCGCCCGAACACCACATCCGCCGGGAACTGGAAGATGCCGACCAGCGCCATGGCGATGAAGCCGAGGATCGACAGGTTGTCGACCACCAGGCCGAAGAAGCCGTTGAGATCGCCAGCGACGAACCAGCGGGGGCGTGCGGAAGCGGGAGGGGAGGCAGGCATGCGAGGGGGCACGGGGGTGGGGGGTACCCGATGGTAGGCGTTCATTGGCCCGGGCAACAGACACACGGGTAGAACGACGGACCCCACCGGTAGCGCCGGCCGTTGGCCGGCCCAGGCGGTCCGTGGGCCGGCCAACGGC
>NZ_CAUQPH010000024.1:0-41791 GCF_963519925.1 uncultured Stenotrophomonas sp.
CCCTCCTGCAGCGGCGGCGCCTGGACCAGCCGGATGCCGCGCGCCTGGCCGGGGATGCGACGGATCGCCCCGGCCTGTTCCAGCGCTTCCAGGTGGTACTGCGCGGCCCGCACGCCCTTGAAGCCGAACGCGCGGGCGATTTCCGTCTGCGACGGCGGCGCGCCGTCGGTCTCGATGCGCTCGGCGATCAACTGCAGGATCGCCTGCTGGGTATCGGTAAGGTCCATGGTTAGTAGTAATACTACTAACACCTGATCGGCACAAGTGCCCCGATCAAAAAAGCGGAGAGCAGCCACGCAGGGCGTGGCTCTACGTCGGTCGTGCCATCGCAATGCGCGACGACCCTGGGCGCGAAGAGCAGCCACGCAGGGCGTGGCTCTACGGTGGTCGGGCCATCGCAATGCGCGACCACCCTCGTAGCAGCAGGTGTAGATCCACGCCCTGCGTGGAGACCGCGCGCAGCGCGGCCACGTGTCCGAAGCCGCACCCGCCCTCTTCCGGCCATCCGTCCAACGTTTAGAGGTGCCGAAGCCGCCGGTCAGGTGTCATGACGCCGCCCGAAGTGCAGCCGACCAACGGTCGGCTCTACCGCCCCGATCGCCAGATCGAAAACAGGATCCACACCCCGCACAACCCCGCCCCCACGAACCCGGCCACGCCCAGCGCCAGCAACCAGCGGCTGGAAAGCCCGCCCACGCTGTGCATCACGATCGACGAGCCGATGATCAACGCGGCGGTGATCACCCCCACCACCAGGCGGTTGGCAGCACGATTGACCTGCTCGCCGAACCCCTGCAGCGCCGTCGTTTCCACTTTGAGCTGCAGGCGCCCGCGGCGCGCCATCTGCACCAGCCGGCGCACGTCGCGCGGCAGGTCGCCGGCCAGCTCGAGCAGGCCGACCACGCTGCGCTTGCCCCGCTTGAGCAGGGCCGAGGGCGCGAAGCGCTGCCACATGACCCGCTCCAGGAACGGGCGCGCGGCAGTGGCCATGTCGAACTGCGGGTCGAGCTGGCGGCCCATGCCTTCCAGGGTCAGGAAGGTCTTGATCATCAGCGCCAGGTCGGCTGGCAGGGTCAGCCCGTACTGGCGCAGGATCTGGGTGATGTTGCCCAGCATCAGGCCCATGTGCAGGTCCTTGAGCGGCACCCCGCGGTACTGGTCGACGAAGCTGCTGATGTCCTGCTGCAGCCGCGATTCGTCCACGTCGATGCCACCGGACCAGTCCAGCAACACGTCGGTCACCGCTTCGGGCTCCTGCGCCACCAGGCCATGCAGCAGCTGCGCGACCTGGAACCGGCGCTGCTCGGAGATCGCCCCGACCATCCCGAAGTCGATCACCCCGATCCGGCCGTCGCGCAGGTAGATGATGTTGCCCGGGTGCGGGTCGGCGTGGAAACAGCCATCTTCCAGCACCATCTTCAGCACGATGCGGGCACCGGTGCGGGCCAGCCGCACCCGGTCCAGGCCGGCGGCATCCACGCCGGCCAGGTCGCGGCCGGGAATGCCGTCGACGAAATCCTGCACGTTCAGGCTTTCGCAGGTCCACTGCCAGTGCACGCTGGGAATCAGGATGTCGGTACGCCCTGCGAAATGGCGCGCGATGCGTTCGGCGTTGCGGCACTCGGCGGCGAAATCCAGTTCGCGCCGCAGCGACACCTGGAACTGCTGCACCACCTCGGCCGGACGGTAGCGCTGCAGGTCCGGCAGTCGCGCCTCGACGATCTCGGCCAGTCGCGCCAGCAGGCGCAGGTCGGCTTCGATCACGTCGCGGATGCCGGGGCGGCGGATCTTCAACACCACCGCGCGGCCATCGTGCAGGGTGGCGCGATGCGCCTGCGCCAGCGAGGCGGCCGCCATCGGCGTTTCATCCAGCCAGGCGAACACCTCGCTGGCCGGCGCGCCGAGGTCGGCCTCGAGCTGTTCGAGCACGGCCGCATAGGGCAGCGCAGGCACCGCGTTCTGCAGTTCGGAGAACTCGGCGATCCACTCCGGCGGAAACAGGTCGACGCGGGTAGCCAGTACCTGGCCGAGCTTTACGAAGGTCGGGCCGAGCTCCTCCATCGCACGCCGCACCCGCACCGGCGCGGTCATGCGCAGGATCTGCCCGGTATCGTTCCAGTGCAGCAGGCGGCCGGCACGTTCAAGCACATCGGCCAGGCCGATGCGGCGCACCAGGTCGCCGAAGCCGTAACGGATCAGGACCGAGGCGATTTCCTGCAGGCGCCCCAGGTCACGGACGGTTCCCAGCGTTTCCCACATTGGCGCACCCTCGTTCGACGACCCGTCTCAGGATGTCACACCGCCGGGAAAATTCCCGTCAGCGCCTGCAGCACGGTCTGGCGGCGGATCGCATCGCGGTCGCCGTCGAACTGGAACAGCTGGGCGCGGGCATAGCCGCCGCGCTGTTTCCAGCCGATCCAGACACTGCCCACCGGCTTGTCGGCGCTGCCGCCGCCCGGGCCGGCGATGCCGGTTACCGCCACGGCCATGCCGGCGCCGGAATTGACCAGCGCGCCGGAGACCATCTCCAGCACGGTCTCGCGGCTCACCGCGCCGAACTGCTCCAGGGTCTGCGCGCGCACGCCAAGCAGGCGCTGCTTGGCTTCGTAGCTGTAGACCACCATCCCGCAGTCGAAGAAGGCCGACGAACCGGCAATGTCGGTCATCGCCTTGGCGATCCAGCCGCCACTGCAGCTTTCGGCCGTGACCAGCTGCAGCGACGCCTGCTGCAGGCGCTGTCCGACCTCGCGGGCGAGATCGGACAGGTCGGCGTCGGTGGGAACGGAGGTCACCATTCCGGAACCTTCTCGGGCAGCAGCGTGCGGATCGGCGCGCCGTCGTCTGCCGCGGCCAGCTTCTCGGCTTCGGCGATCGGGATTTCCACCTGCAGCAGCCAGCCGTCTTCGTCGCTGTGTTCGCCGCGCACCACTTCAAGCTGGTGCAGGCGCGAGCGCAGGCGACCGGCGGTCGGTGGCAGGCGCAGGTCGCCGCTGACATGCTGCAGGCCCAGGCGCTTGCCCAGCACCGACTGCAGCAGGTCCAGGCCCAGCCCATCGCGCGCCGACATCCAGACCCGCTCGCGGCGGGCGCTGTCGGGGATGCCGTCCTGGCCGTCGTGACGGACCTCGCTGCCCTCGATGCGGTCGATCTTGTTGAACACCAGCAGCTGCGGCAGCTCGCCGGCGCCGACTTCGTTGAGCACCTCGTCGACCTGGGCGATGCGCTCTTCGCGATGCGGATCGGCCGCGTCGACGACGTGCAGCAGGAAATCGGCTTCGCGCGCTTCGCTCAGGGTGGCGCGGAAGGCCGCGACCAGTTCGTGCGGCAGGTCGCGGACGAAGCCCACCGTGTCGGCCAGCACCACGTTGCCGCCCGGCACCGCGATGCGCCGCACGGTCGGGTCGAGGGTGGCGAACAGCTTGTCGGCCGCGTAGGCCTCGGCCCCGGTCAAGGCATTGAACAGGGTCGACTTGCCGGCATTGGTGTAGCCGACCAGCGCCACGCGCGGCAGCTCGCTGCGCACGCGCGCGCGGCGCATCTGGGTACGCTGCACTTCGACCTTTTCCAGCCGCTTCTGCAGCTGCTCGACCCGCTTCTGCAGCAGGCGACGGTCGGTTTCCAGCTGGGTTTCGCCCGGACCGCGCAGGCCGATCGAACCGCCGCGCTGGCGCTCCAGATGGGTCCAGCCGCGGATCAGCCGCGTCGACATGTGGCGCAGCTGGGCCAGTTCGACCTGCAGCTTGCCTTCATGACTGTGCGCACGCTGGGCGAAGATGTCCAGGATCAGGCCGGTACGGTCGATCACCCGGCGCTCGAGGAACCGCTCCAGGTTGCGCTCCTGCGACGGCGACAGCGCATGGTTGACCAGCACCAGGTCGGCACCGGTGGCCTCGGCAGCTGCCTTGATTTCGTCGAGCTTGCCCGAGCCGATCAGCACCGACGGATTGGGCCGGTCGATGCGCGCGGTAAGGGTGGCCGCGATGCTGGCCCCGGCCGAGCGGGCCAGGTCGGTAAACTCTTCCAGCACGTCTTCTTCCAGCCTGCCGGCGTGCGGCTGGATCAGCAGCGCGTGTTCGCCTCGCTTTGAACGGTCAAACACGCGCGCCTCCGTTGTTGCTTACTTCATTCAACGTCGTCTTCTTCCTGGGCGCCGTCGGCGCCACCGTCACTGGACTGCACATAGCCACCACCGGGGCCTACCTTGACGTTGCGTGCCGGCACCACGGTCGAAATGGCGTGCTTGTACACCATCTGGCTGACCGTATTGCGCAGCAGGACAACGAACTGGTCGAACGATTCGATCGTTCCCTGCAACTTGATGCCGTTCACCAGATACACCGACACCGGCACGCGCTCGCGCCGAAGTGCATTCAGAAACGGATCCTGCAGCGATTGCCCCTTGGACATTGCACACTCCTCATTATTGTTTTTATGGTCTTCCGGCAGTCGCCACGGCCCCCGCCACCGGAACCCCCGATGGTACACGGGCCGGCGGCAACACGCTGTGGCTCAGCGGGCCACAAAGGCGGCGACCGCATCCGCCAGGGAAGCATGGTCGATATGGGGGTCGAACCAGCGCGCATCAAGCTCGCCGCGCAGCCAGGTGAGCTGGCGCTTGGCCAGCTGCCGGGTGGCGTAGATGCCCCGGTCGCGGAACGTGGCGGCCGTCCCCTGCCCGTCCAGGAACTCCCAGGCCTGCCGGTAACCGACCGCGCGCACTGCCGGCAGGTCCAGCGGCGCGGCGGCGGCGGCCATCTGCGGCAGCGCCCGCAGCGCCCGCACCTCGTCCAGGAAGCCGTGCGCGAGCATGCGGTCGAAGCGGGTCTCGATGCGCTGGTGCAGGACGCTGCGCTCGCGCGGGGCCAGCACCAGCTTCAGGCAACGCACCGGCAACCTGTCCACGCCAGGCTGCTTCTGCCAGTCGCTGATCGGCCGCCCGGTCAGCTGGTAGACCTCCAGCGCGCGCTGGATGCGCTGTGGATCGGTGGCATGGATGCGCGCAGCGGCCACCGGGTCGACCGCCGCCAGCTGGGCGTGCAATGCCGGCCAGCCCTGCACTGCGGCTTCGGCGCTGATCCGGGCGCGCAGCCCTGGGTCGGCCGGCGGCATCGGTGACAGCCCCTGCAGCAGGGCGCGGAAATAGAGACCGGTGCCACCGGCGAGGATCGGCATGCGCCCCCTCGCGACGATGTCGGCCACGGCGCGCGCGGCGTCGGCGCCGAACTCGGCCGCTGAATAGGTCTGCCACGGGTCGCGCAGGTCCAGCAGGTGGTGCGGCGCCTGTGCGCGCTCGTCGGCATCGGGCTTGGCCGAACCGATGTCCAGCCCGCGATACACCAGTGCCGAATCGACGCTGACGATCTCGCCGCCCAGCTGCCGGGCCAGGGCGATGGCGGTCGCGGTCTTGCCCGACGCGGTCGGGCCCATCACCGCGATCGCGAGCGGGCGCCGATCGACCGCCATCAGTCCTCGTCCGGCCAGCGCGGCATGGCCGGTGCGGCGTCCACGCGCGGCATCGGCACCGCGTCCACCGCCGCCCACACCTTCAGCGCATCCACGGTGGCCGCCACGTCATGCACGCGCAGGATCATGGCGCCACGCTGCGCGGCGAGCAGGTGTGCGGCCACCGAGCCGGCGACACGCTCACGCGGCACCTGGCGTCCGGTCAGCTCGCCGATGCTGCGCTTGCGCGACAGCCCGGCCAGCATCGGCACGCCCAGCTCCAGGAAGCGGGCCGAGCGCGCCAGCAGGACCATGTTGTGGTCGGTGGTCTTGCCGAAGCCGAAGCCCAGGTCGATGACCAGGTTCTTCTTCGCGATGCCGGCCATTTCCGCCGAGAACATCCGGTCGGCCAGGAAACGGTGGACCTCGGCGACGACGTCGTCGTACTGCGGGGTGTCCTGCATGCTGCCGGGCTCGCCCTGCATGTGCATCAGCACCACCGGCACGCCCAGCTCGGCGGCAGCGGCGAGCGCACCCTCCTGGCGCAGCGCGTGGATGTCATTGATCATCCCGGCGCCGGCGGCGACCGCCGCACGCATCACCTCGGGCTTGAAGGTATCGATGCTGATCGGCACGGCGGTCTGCCGGGCCAGCTGCTCGATCACCGGGATCACCCGGCGCAGCTCTTCGTCCAGCGGCACCGGGGCACTTCCCGGCCGGGTCGACTCGCCGCCGACATCGAGCAGGTCGGCGCCTTCGGCCACCAGTTGCAGCCCATGTGCGACTGCTGCGTCCACCGTGTCGTGCGCGCCGCCGTCGGAGAACGAATCCGGGGTGACGTTGACGATGCCCATCACGCGCGGGCGGTCCAGCCGCAGCACGCGGCCGCCGCAGTCAAGCTGGGGAGAAGTGTCGAACATGGGCCATCCACGAAGTACGCCAGCGCCTAGTTTACGCTGGCGCATGGCAGCCCCCCTCAGCGGGTGTCGCCCAGGCGTACGTTGTCGACCGGGTCGGCCAGCCACTGCGCCAGGTCGCCGCCGATGGCGGTGACGATCCGCTCCAGCGCTTCGCACGAGCCCTTGTTGCCGCCGCTGGAGACCAGTCCGGAAGAACGGCGCGCGGTCACGCCCGCCAGCCGCCGGCCATCTTCATACAGCTCGCCCCGCACCGTGGCCGACTTGCCGAAGCCCAGGAACATGTTGCCCTTGCCGTTCGCTTCGATGAACTCGAGCTTCAGCACGCGCCCCTGCCCGCCCGGTTCCGCCTGCAGCTGCACCGTGTTGCCAAACTCACCGGCACGCTCGGCGAGCGCGCGGGCCAGCTGCTGGCCCATCTGGCATTCGGACATGATGTAGCGCGGGATGTAAGCCTCTTCCGAAAACGGCACCGGGTCCTGTACCTGGACGGTAGCGGCCATGACGGGCGTGGCACAGCACAGCAGCGCGGCGAGCGCCGCGCGCATAGAATGACGCATCGAATTCCCCCTGGATTGTGGTGCGCGGACGCGACATGCGACCCCGCATGCGCATCCTGCCCAGTGCGGGCAGCCGCTGCAATACCTCAGCGCCTGCGCCGCCTGCGGTCCAGGTAGACGGTCTTGCCCACGCTCAGGACGATGCCGAGCCCGATCCCGACGATGCCACCCAGCAGGTAGTTCTCGCTGAGCAGGCCCACCGCAGCGCCCACCACCGTGGCGATCACCATTTCGGTGGTATGCGAAACCGGGGGCGGTGGCACCCTCAGATCTGCTCGGCAGGCCCGGCGATCGGCGGCACCGGACGGGCGTCCCCACCCTTGTCGTTGTTGTTGTTGCCGCCGTCCTTGTTGGACTTGCCCCAGCCCATCGGCGGCGGCGGATCGCGCCCTTCCATGATCGCGTCGATCTGCGGCGCGTCGATGGTTTCGTACTGCAACAGCAGCTGCGACATGGTGTGCAGCTTGTCCATGTTGGCCTTCATCAGCTCCGTGGTGCGGGCATACGCCTTGTCCAGGATGCTGCGGACCACTTCGTCGATGCGGCGCGCGGTGTCGTCGGAAACGCTCTTGTGCTGGGTCACCGAACGGCCCAGGAACACTTCGTCGTCCTCCTCGCCATAGGCGATCGGGCCGAGCTCGTCGGACAGGCCCCACTTGGTGACCATGTTGCGGGCCATCTTGGTGGCGCGCTCGATGTCGTTGGAGGCGCCGGTGGTGACCTTGTCGGCGCCGAAAATCAGCTCTTCGGCCACGCGGCCGCCGTACAGCGAGCACAGCTGCGATTCGATCGCCACGCGGTTCATCGAGTACTTGTCGCCTTCCGGCAGGTACATGGTCACGCCCAGCGCACGGCCGCGCGGGATGATGGTGACCTTGTAGACCGGGTCGTGCTCGGGCACCAGGCGGCCGACGATGGCATGGCCGGCCTCGTGGTAGGCGGTGAGCGTCTTTTCTTCCTCGCTCATGGCCATCGAGCGGCGCTCGGCACCCATCAGGATCTTGTCGCGCGCGCGGTCGAAGTGCTCCATGCGCACTTCCTTCTCGTTGCTGCGGGCGGCGAACAGCGCCGCTTCGTTGCAGAGATTGGCCAGGTCGGCACCCGAGAAGCCCGGGGTACCGCGCGCGATCACCATCGGCTCGACATCGTCGGCCAGCGGCAGCTTGCGCATGTGCACCTTGAGGATCTGCTCGCGGCCCTTGACGTCGGCCAGGCCGACCACGACCTGGCGGTCGAAGCGGCCCGGGCGCAGCAGCGCCGGGTCGAGCACGTCGGGACGGTTGGTGGCGGCGATCACGATCACGCCCTCGCCCCCTTCGAAGCCGTCCATTTCCACCAGCAGCTGGTTCAGGGTCTGCTCGCGCTCGTCATGCCCGCCACCCAGGCCGGCACCGCGATGGCGGCCGACGGCGTCGATTTCGTCGATGAAGATGATGCACGGGGCCTGCTTCTTGGCCTGCTCGAACATGTCGCGGACGCGGCTGGCGCCGACACCGACGAACATTTCAACGAAGTCCGAACCGGAGATCGAGAAGAACGGCACCTTGGCCTCGCCGGCGATGGCGCGGGCCAGCAGGGTCTTGCCGGTACCCGGCGGACCGACCATCAGCACGCCGCGCGGGATCTTGCCGCCGAGCTTGGTGAACTTGGTCGGGTCGCGCAGGAAGTCGACCAGTTCGCCGACTTCTTCCTTGGCTTCGTCGCAGCCGGCAACGTCGGCGAAGGTGACCTTGATCTGGTCTTCGCCCTGCAGCTTGGCGCGCGACTTGCCGAAGGACATCGCGCCCTTGGCGCCACCGCCGCCGCCCTGCATCTGGCGCATGATGAACAGCCAGAAGCCGATGATCAGGATCACCGGGAGGAAGTTCATCAGGATCGCCCCCAGCGAGATGCCGCTGGACGGCTCTTCCTGGACGATTTCCACGTTCTTGCCGCGCAGCACGTTGATCAGGTCGCGATCCATCGGGGCGTTGATCGTGGCCGACTGTCCGCCGCGCGTGGTGTAGGTCAGCTGGTTGGTGCCGCTGCGCAGGTCGCCGCTGAAGGTGACCTTCTGCACGTTGCCGCTGTCCACCTGGTCCAGGAACTGCGAATAGGTCGCACCCTGGGCACCGGCGCCACTGGTCTTCGGCGAGAAGCTCTGGAAGACCACCATGAGCACCACGGCGACGACCACCCATAGCAGGAGGTTCTTGGTCAAGTCGTTCATCCTCATTGGCTCCGGTGTTCCTCTAATGCCTGACGCTATTGGTATGGTTGAGCTTACTTGATCTGGGCGCGTTTGCCCTGCCCCAGGGCATACACCTCGGGCGAGCGCTTCCGCGACGCTTCAGGCTTGCGGATCACGACCTTGTCGAACCGGCGGCGCATCTCGCGCACGTAGTCGTCGAAGCCCACGCCCTGGAACAGCTTGATCAGGAACGCGCCACCCGGCTTGAGATGGTTGTCGGAGAAGTCCATCGCCAGCTCGGCCAGGTGCATCATCCGCGGCTGGTCGACCGCGTCCACTCCACTCTTATTGGGGGCCATATCCGAGAGCACAAGGTCTACCGGCTGGTCGCCCAGCATGGCTTCGAATGCTGATAGGACGGCCTGCTCCCTGAAGTCGCCGTGAAGGAACTCCACGCCGGCCAGCGGCGGCATCTCCAGGATGTCCAGGGCCAGCACCCGGCCGGTGTCGCCGATCTGGCGCCGGACCTGCTGCGACCAGCCGCCCGGGGCGGCGCCGAGGTCGACCACGACCATGTGCGGCTTCAGCAGCCGGTCGCGCTCGAGCAGCTCCTCCAGCTTGTAGGCCGCGCGCGAGCGCATGCCTTCGGCCTGGGCCTTCTTCACGAAGGGGTCGGCGAAGTGTTCTTTCAACCAGCGTTGACTGCTCTTGCTGCGGGAAGCCATTGGAAATAGGGCCGGACGGGGTGGTCATGATACCCTGATCGCCCCAGTTAACCGCTTGTTCCTGAATGTCTATCGTCCTGACCTCCGCCCAGACCCGCTTCCTCCGCGGCCATGCCCATGATCTGAAAGCCCTGCTGCAGATCGGCGGCAAGGGGGTCACGCCGGCCTTCCTGGCCGAGCTGAACGAGGTGCTGGAGCGCCATGAGCTGGTCAAGATCAAGGTCGGCGCCGAGGATCGCGAGGCCCGCGACGCGATGATCGCCGAGCTGGCCCAGGCCACCGAGAGCGCGCTGGTGCAGCGCATCGGCCATGTCGCGGTGCTGTACCGGCCGAGCCGGGAACAGCGCCAGATTGTGCTTCCGCGCGGCTGAGCCAGCGATGCAGCTGAACCACGAAATCCCGGATTTCGCCTATGCGTTCCGCGCCGTGGGTGACAGTTCGGTGCTTCTGGAGGACCGCGAACACGGCGAGCCGCGGACACTGGTCCAGAGCTTCGCGCTGACCCCGCACTCGCTGCTGGATACCTGGGCGGTCCCGGGCGCGGTCCGCGACATGACCGCCGAGCACCTGGCACCGGTGCTGGCGCTGAAGCCGGAGCTGGTGATCCTCGGTACCGGCAGGACCCAGCAGTTCCCGCCCACGGCCGTGATGGCCGCCTGCCTGACCCTTGGCATCGGCATCGAAGTGATGGACAACCCGGCGGCCGCACGCACTTTCAACCTGCTGGCCGGCGAAGGCCGCAACGTGGCTGCGGCGATCCTCCTGCCGGGCTGAAATTGGTTGAATCCGTTCAGGAAAGGCTGCCGTTGGCAGCCTTTTTTGTGTCGACTGACCGGACGCTGCAGCCACGCAGGGCGTGGCTCTACGTTACCCGCACCGCCATACGAGGCCTCGACGCACGGGTAGAGCCACGCCCTGCGTGGCTGCGCGATCACCTGGGAGGCAGATACAACAACGGGTCGACCGGCTTGCCGTTGTAGCGGATCTCGAAGTGCAGCATGTCGCGGGTGGTGCCGGTGCGGCCCATTTCGGCGATCTGCTCGCCGGCCTTGACGCTCTGGCCCTCGTTGACCAGCCGCTTGCGGTTGTGGCCATAGGCCGACAGCCACTGTTCGTTGTGCTTGATGATGATCAGTTCGCCGAAACCGACCAGGCCCGCGCCGGAATAGACCACCACGCCCGCCGCCGTGGCCCGTACCGGCTGGCCGCTGCTGCCGGCGATGTCCACGCCCTGCTTGGTGACGTCGGCGCCGACGAAGCGCCCCACCAGCGCACCATCGGCCGGCCAGCGCCAGTTGATGCTGCTCTTGATGGCGGTGGTCGGCGACGGCGTCGGGGTGGGCGCCGGGGTCGAGGTGCCCGGGCGCGGCGCGGTGACCACGGTGGTGGGCGCACGCCCCGGGCTGCCGCCCGGATACAGGCGCAGGGACTGCCCGGGATAGATGGTGTACGGCTCGCTCAGCCCGTTCCATGCGGCCAGGTCGCGCGGGGTGATGTTGTGGATGCGTGCCAGCGCGTAGAGGGTGTCGCCACGGCGCACGACCGCGGTCTGGCCGGGCTTGGCCACCGAAGTCTGCGGCGTGGTGTGCGCGGTGCGCCCGCCGGACGGTTTGACCACCGTAGCGGTGCCGCAGGCACCCAGGGTGGACACCACCAGCAGCAACGCGGCCAGCCGCGCGGCCCCGCTCATACGATCAGCACTCATGCGAACTTCGACCTCCATACAAGCCAGGCCACCAGACCCACCACCAGTACGGTGGCGACCCAGCCCAGCGGTTCAATCCAACGCCGCAGGGCGGCTTCGGCACGTGCGCCGCCGATGCGGATCACCGCAGCCAGGACGTACACGCGCTTGCCGCGACCGATCAGCATGCTCAGGAAGTACTGCGGCAGCGGCACCCCGACGATACCCGAAGCCCATGTGAAGACCTTCATCGGGATCGGCATGAAGCCGCCCAGTACCAGGAAGGTGAACACCGCCCACGGGGATTCGGCCATCTTGGCCTGCACGATGGCGATGCCGCCTTCGATGCTGGTCAACATGCCCATCGCGGCGAACAATGGCTTGATTGCTTCGAAGGCGTAATGGCCCAGGGCGTAGCCGACCAGCGCACCGGCCATCGACCCGGCCAGGCTGAGCGTGGCGAACCACCAGCCGCGTTTGGGCTGGGCCACGCACATCGGCGCCAGCATCACCTCCGGCATCACCGGGAAGATGATCGCCTCGATGAAGCTCAGCACGGTGAGATAGGTTGGCGCGCGCTCGTGCGCGGCCCACTTCATTGCCCGCTCGTACAGCGGACCGAAAATCTTCATGACGCGATGCTCCTTGGGATCAGTCCAGCATGCCAGACAGCAGCGGTACGAACGTGACCGGCGCCAGTACCTGCTGCTCGACACTGCCGTCTCCACGACGGGTAAGCTGGATCAACGACTGCGCACCGGCCGCGCCCACCGGCGCCACCAGGCGCCCGCCCACCGCCAGCTGCTCGACCAGCGCATCCACCAGCGCCGGTGCGGCGGCGGTGACCACGATGGCATCGAACGGACCGTGTTCGGCCCAGCCGACACGGCCGTCGTCGTGCTTGCTGCGGATGTTCATGCCCAGCGCGCGGAAGCGCTTGCGCGCCTGCCGCAGCAGGTCGCCGATGCGTTCGACGGTGTACACCTCCAGCCCCAGCGCGCCGAGCACGGCGGCCTGGTAGCCCGAACCGGTGCCGACCTCCAGCACCTTCTTCGGTGCCGACTGCAGCACCGCTTCGGTCATCCGCGCCACCACCCACGGCTGCGAAATGGTCTGGCCATGGCCGATCGGCAGCGCGGTGTCTTCATAGGCGCGCGAGGCCAGCGCTTCGTCGATGAACAGATGGCGCGGGACCACCCGGATCGCGTTCAGCGTGTCCTCGTCGACGATGCCGCTTTCGCGCAGGCGTTCGACCAGGCGGTCGCGCACGCGCTGCGAGGTCATGCCGATGCCGACCGCTTCGGGTTGCAGGCGCAGGCGCTGGCTCATGCCGGGCGATCCAGCGCTGCGGTCAGTCCACCGACCCAGCTGGCGACCTTTTCCAGCGCCTGGTAGCGGGTCAGGTCGACCTGGATCGGGGTGATCGAGATGTAGCCGTTGCGTACCGCATGGAAATCCGTGCCCGGACCAGAATCCTGTTCCCGCCCGGCCGGCCCGATCCAGAACACTTCATTGCCGCGCGGGTCGCGCTGGGCGATGCAGCCTTCGGCCCGATGGCGGTTGCCCAGCCGGGTGACCTCGAAGCCACGTACCTGGTCCCAGGGCAGGTCCGGCACGTTGACGTTGAGGATGGTGTCGGCGGGCAGCGGGTCGGCCTTGAGCCGGGTGACGATTTCAACCGCGGCACGCGCGGCGGTTTCGAAGTTGCGTGGATCGTGGTTGTGCGTGACCAGCGACATCGCCACCGCCGGCAAGCCGAGGAAGCGCCCTTCCATCGCCGCAGACACGGTGCCGGAGTAGATGACGTCATCGCCGAGGTTGGCGGCATTGTTGATGCCGGAGACCACGATGTCCGGGTCGTATTCCAGCATGCCGGTCAGCGCCAGGTGCACGCAGTCGGTCGGGGTGCCGGCCACCGAGCAGGTGGCGGCGTCGATGCGCTTGACCCGGACCGGGAGGTCGAGGGTCAGCGAGTTGCTGGCCCCGGAACGGTCGCGGTCGGGGGCGACCACCATCACGTCATGGCCGGCCTCGCGCAGTACCGAGGCGAGCATCCTGATGCCCGGGGCATCGACGCCATCGTCGTTGCTGACCAGGATCCGCATGGGAGTTTTAACCGCTTGATTGTTCAAGACTTCATTTCCATCACTTTCCAGCGTTGGCGGGGCCGGCCCTCTCCCGAGCCGGGATCGGCGACCGCGCAAGTGCGTCAGCTATTGTGCCGCAAGCGGGCAGATCGGCCTACCCCGCCGGGAGGTAGGCAGGGCCGATCCGGGGCATTAGGCTGTACCCATGTCACATCCTGAAGACGAAGATCCGGCCGCGCTGTTCCGGGCTGCCATCGGCGAGGTCACGCCGCTGCGCAGACCGGTGGCTGCCCCGCCGGCCACGCCACGGCCGAAGCCGCGCGCGCGGATGGCCGAACAGGACGACGACGCCGCGCGCGGGGAGTTCGCCCGGCTGCTGCGCGACAGCAGTCCGCTGGAAGCCGGGGACACCGCCAGCTACCGGCGCGACACCTTGCCGGCGCGGATGTTCCAGCGGCTCAAGCGTGGGCAGTATTCGGTGCAGGACGAACTGGACCTGCACGGCGCCACCGCGGCGCAGGCGGAAACGCTGCTGCGCCAGTTCCTGCTGGAAGCGCATGCGCACGAGCATGGCTGCGTGCGCATCATCCATGGCAAGGGGCTGCAGTCCGATGGCGGCGCACCGGTGTTGAAGAACCTGGTGGACCGGTTGCTGCGCCAGCGCAACGATGTGCTGGCGTTCCATTCGGCGCCGGCCGGGCAAGGCGGGACCGGCGCGGTGCTGGTGTTGTTGGCGCGGCGGTGATCGCCCGCACCGCGCAGCCACGCAGGGCGTGGCTCTACGGCAAGGTGGCGACGGATCCGTCGTAGAGCCACGCCCTGCGTGGCTGCACGTAAAAATCAATCGTTCGACGAAGCGCTGCTGGCGTCGTCCACCGGACCCAGCTCATGCAGGACGGCGGTGGCATAACACCCCGGCGGCAGCGCGAAGGTCAGCTCCAGCACATCGGCTTCCAGCCAGCGGTGCTGCAGATTGGCCGGGCGCAGGCGCAGGGCGCGGCGCTCCTGCTTCAGGCGGGCGCCTTCCAGGCCGGCACGCAGGCGCAGGGATTGGTCGTCGCTGATCGCGCCCAGCTCCAGTGCCGCCGCCGCCCCCGTGCTGCGCAGCTCGCCTTCACCCCACAACGGCCCGCTGGGATGGATGTCGAAGCGTCCCAGGCGGTCGGCCAGCAGGTCGGTCCACGGCTCGGGGCCGAACACGCTGCGGCTGCCATCCAGCATCCACACTTCGCCCTCCAGCGAGCTGTCCCAGTTGCCCTGCGCGACGCGCTCGGCCAGCACCTGGTTGAACAGCGCCGACCGCGCCGCCGACAGCAGCAGCGAACGCTGGTCCGGGCGCATCCGGCGGCCTTCGAACATCGCCAGCGCGGCCGGCACGTTGCCGCCGTCGCGGCCGAAGCGCTGCTCGCCGAACCAGTTCGGCAGGCCGCGCGCGGCAATCAGCGAAAGACGTTCGTCGATCGCCCTGGCATCGCCCTGGACATTGCGCAGCACCAGCCTGAACCGGTTGCCGGCCAACGCACCGCGCTGCAGCTTGCGGTTGTGCCAGGTCGATTCAAGCACCTCCACTTCGTCGGAGGCCAGGCTGGCGACATCCGGCGCGACGCGCTTGGGCAGGTGCACGCTGAACCGCTGGGTGGTGACGGCGTGGCGATCCTTCATGCCGGCATAGCTGACCGCCATGTCCGGCAACCCGGCCCACCTGGCCAGCAGCTTGGCCACGTGCACGGTATTGGCGCCGCGCTTGCGGATCGTCAACAGCAGGTGCTCGCCCTCCCCGCTCGGCTCGAACGCCGGCAGTTCGTCGACCTGGAAGTCCTCGGGGGTGGTACGGATGTCGGCGTGCAGCAGCGGCGCGCCGAACGCCAGCGGCAGCGGGATCACAGCGCCACCAGCAGCACGACGGCCTGGGCCGCGATGCCCTCCCCGCGCCCGGTGAAACCGAGCTTTTCCGAGGTGGTCGCCTTGACGCTCACCGCATCCAGCGCGATGCCCAGCAGGCCGGCAATGCGTTCGCGCATCGCCAGCGCATGCGGGCCGACCTTGGGGCGTTCGCAGATCACGGTGATGTCGGTGTTGCCGACCTGCCAGCCGCGCTCGCGCAGCAGGCCGTTGCAGTGCTCCAGGAAGCGGCTGCTGTCGGCGTCTTTCCAGCGCATGTCCGACGGCGGGAAGTGCTGGCCGATGTCGCCGAGCGACAGCGCCCCGAGCATGGCATCGCACAGCGCATGCAGGATCACGTCGCCGTCGCTGTGCGCCAGCACGCCACAGCTGTGCTCGACCCGGATGCCACCGAGCATGATGTGGTCGCCCTCGCCGAAGGCGTGGACGTCGTAACCCTGGCCGATGCGGACGGGCGGAAAAACAGGCGTGCTCATGGTTGGAACCCAACGGTAACGCCGGGCACGGCCCGGCCGGGTGACAGGGGCGCAGCGCGGGAACTCAGGTCCCGCGGCGCGACAGTTCGAATTCGAACCGGGACAGATCGGCCCGGGTGGTGACCTTGAAGTTGTCTTCGCTGCCCTCGACCAGCAGCGGGCGCAGCCCCTGCCGTTCCATCGCCATGGCCTCGTCGGTCACTTCCACGCCGGCCGCGGCCGCGTCCTGCAGCGCACGCGCCAACTGGTGGCGGCGGAACAACTGCGGCGTGAGCGCACGCCACAACCGCGCACGCGGCTCGGTGGCGTCGATGCCGCCGTCGTCGCCGGCGCGCTTGAGGGTGTCGCGTACGGGCGCGGCCAGGATCGCGCCGACCGGGTCGTTGCGCCCCACTTCGAGCAGCCGGCCGAGGTCGGCTGCGGCCAGGTTCGGCCGTGCCGCGTCGTGCACCAGCACGAAATCATCCGCGCGCACGCTCTCGGGCAGTGCCTGCAGGCCGGCCAGCACCGAGTCGGCACGGGTTGCCCCGCCGGTGCAGGTCAGGATCGGCTTGTCGGCCAGTGACTGCCAGCCGGGCCAGTCGGCATCGTGTTCGGCGATCACCACCATCACCCCGGCCACCACCGGGTGCGAAAGCAGTGCTTCCAGGGTATGCGCGAGCAGCACCCGGTCGCCTGCGGGCAGGTACTGCTTGGGCACCTGGCCACCGAAACGGGTTCCCCGTCCGGCGGCCGGGACCACGGCCCAGACGCTGCCCATCAGGGCACTTCCTGGTGCGGCGCGTCCGGGTCGGCCAGCAGCGCCGGCGCGCGCGGCGGAGCCACCGGCGCGTTCTCGACTACGCGGTAGAACGTCTCGCCAGGCTTGATCATGCCCAGCTCGCTGCGCGCGCGTTCCTCGATCGCGGCCTCGCCTTCCTTGAGGTCCTTGACCTCGGCCGCCAGCGCATCGTTGCGCTGCTGCAGGCCGGCGTTGTCGCGCTTCTGGGCTTCGACCTGGGCTTCGAGCGTCATCACCTCTCCCGAGTTGCCCGGGCCGAACCAGAAGCGGTACTGCAGCCATGCCAGCAGTACCGCAAGCACCAGCAGCAGCCAGCGCCAGTTGCGCATGCGGATCAGCGCTTCAGCGAAACGAACGCGTCACGCCCGGCGTAACGCGCGCCGGCACCGAGGGCTTCCTCGATGCGCAGCAGCTGGTTGTACTTGGCCACGCGATCGCTGCGGCACAGCGAGCCGGTCTTGATCTGGGTGGCGGTGGTGGCCACGGCGATGTCGGCGATGGTGGTGTCTTCGGTTTCGCCCGAACGGTGCGAGACGACGGCCGCGTAGTTGGCGCGGTCGGCCATCGCGATCGCTTCCAGGGTTTCGGTCAGGGTGCCGATCTGGTTGACCTTGATCAGGATCGCGTTGGCGGTGCCGGACTCGATGCCTTCCTTGAAGATCTTCGGGTTGGTCACGAACAGGTCGTCGCCGACCAGCTGCACCTGCTTGCCGATGCGGTCGGTGAGCAGCTTCCAGCCCGCCCAGTCGTTCTCGGCCAGGCCGTCTTCGATGGTGATGATCGGGTACTGCGCGGCCCAGTCGGCCAGGAAGTCGACGAACTGCTCGGAGGTCAGGCGCTTGTTCTCGCCGACCAGGTTGTACTTGCCGTTCTCGTAGAACTCGCTGGAGGCCACGTCCAGGCCCAGCAGCACGTCTTCACCGGCGGTGTAGCCGGCCTTGCCGATCGCTTCGAGGATGGTGTCCAGGGCCTCGACGTTGCTGCGGAAGTCCGGCGCGAAGCCGCCTTCGTCGCCCACCGCCGTGCTCAGGCCATGGCCCTTGAGCACCGACTTGAGCGAATGGAAGATTTCGGTTCCGGCGCGCAGCGCTTCGGAGAACGAGGTGAAGCCGACCGGCAGCACCATGAACTCCTGGAAGTCGACATTGTTGTCGGCATGCGCGCCGCCGTTGATGATGTTCATCATCGGCACCGGCAGGGTCACGTCACGGCCCTGGGCCAGGTACTGCCACAGCGCCTGCTTCTTCGACGCGGCCACGGCATGGGCGTTGGCCATCGAAACCCCGAGCAGCGCGTTGGCGCCCAGGCGGCCCTTGTTCTCGGTGCCGTCCAGGTCGATCAGGCGACGGTCCAGGCCTTCCTGGTCGGCGGCATCGAAGCCCTTCAGCGCCGAGGCGATGGTGGTGTTGACGTTGGCCACGGCATTGCGCACGCCCTTGCCCAGGTAACGGGTCTTGTCGCCATCACGCAGCTCGACCGCTTCCTTGGTACCGGTGGAGGCACCCGACGGCACGGCGGCACGGCCGAACGAGCCGTCCTCCAGGGTGACTTCGGCTTCCAGCGTGGGGTTGCCACGGCTGTCGAGGATTTCACGGGCGTGGATGCTGCGGATCGCGGTCATGGCGGGCCAATTTCCAGTCGGTAAGGGGAAAGCGCCGCCCTCTGGCGGCGCGTCAAACATGCGTCGTGATTATGCAGCAGAACGTGCAGCTTTTCGCTCGCGGGCGGCGCTGATGAAACCGATGAACAGCGGATGGCCATCGCGCGGGGTGGACAGGAATTCCGGGTGCGCCTGGCAGGCCAGGAACCACGGGTGCTGGTCGCGTGGCAGTTCGACCACTTCGACCAGGGTGTCGTCCATGGACTTGCCGGCGATCACCAGGCCGGCGTCTTCGAGCTGGGTGCGGTAGCGGTTGTTGAACTCGTAGCGGTGGCGGTGGCGTTCGGAGACCACGTCCTTGCCGTACAGTTCGCGGGCCAGGGTGCCCGGCTTCAGGCGCTGCTCCTGCAGGCCCAGGCGCATGGTGCCGCCGAGGTCGCTCTTGTCGTCGCGTTTTTCGACGTCGCCGGTGGCGGTGCGCCATTCGGTGATCAGGCCGATCACCGGGTTCGGCGACTGGCGGTCGTTCTCGGTGCTGTTGGCGCCTTCCAGGCCGACCACGTTGCGGGCGAAGTCGACCACCGCGGCCTGCATGCCGTAGCAGATGCCGAAGTACGGCATCTGCTGCTCACGGGCGAACTGCGAGGTCAGCACCTTGCCTTCGAAGCCACGGTCGCCGAACCCGCCCGGCACCAGGATGCCGTCGACGTCCTGCAGCGCGGCCATGTCGGTGCCTTCCAGGTCCTGCGCTTCCAGCCACTTCAGGTTGACCTTGGTGCGCTGGCGCAGGCCGCCGTGCTTGAGCGCTTCGCCGACCGACTTGTAGGCGTCCTGGTGGTCGACGTACTTGCCGACCACGGCGATGGTGACTTCATCCACCGGGTGCAGGGTGGCGTCCAGCGCGGCTTCCCATTCGTGCAGGTCGGCCGGACCGGCCTTGTCGCCGAGCTTGAGCTGGTTGATGACGATCTCGTCCAGGCCCTGCGCGTGCAGGCCCATCGGAATGCGGTACAGCACGTCGACGTCGGGCACGCTGATCACGGCACGTTCGGAGACGTTGGTGAACTGGGCGATCTTGCGGCGCTCGGAATCGGGTACCGGCTGCTCGGAGCGGCACAGCAGCACGTCCGGCTGGATGCCGATCGAGCGCAGTTCCTTGACCGAATGCTGGGTCGGCTTGGTCTTGAGCTCGCCGGCGGCGGCGATGTACGGCACCAGGGTGAGGTGCATGAACAGCGCCTTTTCCGGACCGCGCTCGGTGCGCACCTGGCGGATGGCTTCCAGGAACGGCAGCGACTCGATGTCGCCCACGGTGCCGCCGATTTCCACCAGCGCCACGTCGAAGCCTTCGGTGGCTTCGTCCATGCAGCGGCGGATCTCGTCGGTGATGTGCGGGATGACCTGCACGGTGGCGCCCAGGTAATCGCCGCGACGTTCCTTGCGGATCACGTTTTCGTAGATGCGGCCGGTGGTAACCGAGTTTTTGCGGCTCAGGCGGGTGCGCACGAAGCGCTCGTAGTGGCCCAGGTCGAGGTCGGTCTCGGCACCGTCGTCGGTGACATAGACCTCGCCATGCTGGAACGGGCTCATGGTGCCCGGGTCGACGTTGATGTACGGGTCGAGCTTCATCATCGTGACCTTCAGGCCACGGGCTTCAAGGATGGACGCCAGCGAGGCGGCGGCGATGCCTTTGCCAAGCGAGGAAACCACGCCGCCGGTTACGAAGATCAAGGGAGTCATGGCTGGGGGTGTCCTGTCAGGAAGGGGGAAACGACGCCGGCGCGGGGGGCGACGGACGACGTGAAGGGGATATCGGGGTGGAAGCGGTCGGCGGCGGAGTGGTCACGCGCCGGGGCATCCTGCGAGGTCGGGGGGGCCGTGCCGGTCGCCGATGGGACCGTCACCTCCTGCCTACCCTGCTGGCGGTCGCGCACGACCAGACCAGTCCATTCGCTGATGGATGACACGCACTGCTCCCGGAAAGCCATAGTTTACAGATTGGAGCGCCCAAGCCCAAGGGGCATGAACGAAGACGCCCCGGCAAGCCGGGGCGTCGGGGAGGCCAAAACGCAGGGTCAGCGCTTCTTCTTGGCCTCTTCTTCCTCCTCCTGCTGCGGCACCTGCTGGCCCTTGGCCTTCATTTCGGCGGTGGCGGCGGCGCGGCGCTTGGCCTTGGCGTCGGCTTCGGACTGGGCCCTGGCCTCGGCCTGGTCGCCCTGCTGCGCGGTGGACTGGCCCTGTCCGCCGTTCTGGGCCATGGCCAGCGGCACGGCCACGACGGCGGCGGCAATGGCAACGATGGTCAGCAACTTCTTCATGGGGGTCTCCTCGCTATGGCTGGGGATGGCGTGGCCGGGGGCCGGCTTTCACCACCGGAACCATTCTATCGCGCGCTGGTCGGCCGCCCCCTGAACGTGCGGCGTGCAAAAAAGCCGTCCAGACCGCAAACTTCGCCGTCGCTTTGCGCTTCTTGAAGACCGATGAACACCCGCTATAACGCCGCCGATATTGAAGTCCTGTCTGGCCTGGACCCGGTCAAGCGCCGCCCCGGCATGTACACCGACACCGCCCGCCCGAACCATCTGGCCCAGGAGGTGATCGACAACGCCGTGGACGAAGCCCTGGCCGGGCATGCCCGCACGGTCGAGGTGACCCTGTACAAGGACGGCAGCTGCGAGGTCAGCGATGACGGCCGCGGCATGCCGGTGGACATCCACCCGGAGGAGAAGATCCCCGGCGTGGAGTTGATCCTGACCCGCCTGCACGCGGGCGGTAAATTCAGCAACAAGAACTACACCTTCTCCGGCGGCCTGCACGGCGTGGGCGTGAGCGTGGTGAACGCGCTGTCGACGCTGGTGGAAGTGCACATCAAGCGCGAAGGCAGCGAGCACCGCATCACCTTCCGCAACGGCGACCGCGCCACGCCGCTGGAAGTGGTGGGAAGCGTCGGGAAAAAGAACACCGGTACCCGCGTGCGGTTCTGGGCAGACCCGAAGTACTTCGACACGCCCAAGTACAACCTGCGGGCGCTGCGCCACCTGCTGCGCGCCAAGGCGGTGCTGTGCCCGGGCCTGACCGTGAAGCTGCGCGACGAGGCCACCGACGAGCAGGACACCTGGTATTTCGAGGACGGCCTGAGCGACTACCTGAAGGCCGAGCTGGGCGAGCGCGAGATGCTGCCGGCGAACCTGTTCGTGGGGTCGTTGAAGAAGGACACCGAGGTGGTGGACTGGGCGGTGGCATGGCTGCCGGAAGGCGAGCTGGTCCAGGAAAGCTATGTCAACCTGATTCCGACGGCGCAGCACGGCACCCATGCCAACGGCCTGCGCACCGGTCTGACCGAGGCGCTGCGCGAGTTCTGCGACTTCCGCAACCTGCTGCCGCGTGGCGTGAAACTGGCGCCGGAAGACGTCTGGGACCGGGTCTCGTTCGTGCTGTCGCTGAAGATGACCGACCCGCAGTTCAGTGGCCAGACCAAGGAGCGGCTGTCGTCGCGGCAGGCGGCGGGTTTCGTGGAAGGCGCCGCGCACGACGCGTTCAGCCTGCTGCTGAACCAGAACGTCACCCTGGGCGAGGCGATCGCGCAGCTGGCGATCGAGCGCGCAAGCGCGCGCCTGAAGACCGAGAAGCTGGTGGTGCGCAAGAAGGTCACGCAGGGCCCTGCCCTGCCCGGCAAGCTGGCGGACTGCATCAGCCAGGACCTGTCGCGCACGGAGCTGTTCCTGGTGGAAGGCGACTCCGCCGGCGGCAGCGCCAAGCAGGCACGCGACAAGGACTTCCAGGCGATCATGCCGCTGCGCGGCAAGATCCTGAACACCTGGGAGGTGTCGTCGGGCAGCGTGCTGGCCTCTGAGGAAGTGCACAACCTGGCGATCGCGATCGGCTGCGACCCGGGCAAGGAAGACATCAGCGGGCTGCGTTACGGCAAGGTGGTGATCCTGGCCGACGCGGACTCGGACGGCCTGCACATCGCGACGCTGTTGACGGCGCTGTTCCTGAAGCATTTCCCGGCGCTGGTGGATGCCGGCCACGTGTTCGTGGCGATGCCGCCGCTGTTCCGCGTGGACGTGGGCAAGCAGGTGTTCTACGCGCTGGACGAGGAAGAAAAGCGTTCGCTGCTGGACAAGATCGAGCGCGAGAAGATCAAGGGCCAGGTCAGCGTGACCCGCTTCAAGGGCCTGGGCGAAATGAACCCGCAGCAGCTGCGCGAGTCGACCATCCACCCGGACACGCGCCGCCTGGTGCAACTGACGGTGGACGACGGCGAGCAGACCAGCGCGCTGATGGACATGCTGCTGGCCAAGAAGCGCGCGGGCGACCGCAAGCAGTGGCTGGAAAACAAGGGCGACCTGGCTTCGCTGGAAGTCTGATTCGAAAAAATCCCGCTTCGGCGGGATTTTTTTTGGCTCTGGTTGCACGCCATCCCGTAGAGCCGGGCTCTGCCCGGCTGCTTCACGCATCTGGGCGAACAGCCCTTGGCTGATGCATGTACTGGGCTGGGCCGGCGGGGGCGGGGTTGCGGGACACGCCGTGAATCCATCCATGGAGGCTTGTAGAAAACATCCATGTTTTCTACAGTCCCGCAACCCCGCCCCCGCCGACCCTCTACGGTGTGTTGGTGGCCATGGGAGATCAACGGCGGTGCCGATCATTTTCATGCGTTGACGGATGTTGGTGCCGTGCGTGCGTTCGTTCGGGAACCGAACCTACCAGCGCACCGCGTAGAGCCACGCCCTGCGTGGCTGCCTTTTCCATCCGCACACGACCATCTGTCGGGGGCGGCCGGCGGGTAGCCCCCGTAGGGACTGTCAAAAACATGGATGTTTTTGACAAGCCTCCATGGATGGATTCACGGCGTGTCCCGGAGGGGGCTGCCCGTCGGCCGCCCCAGCTCGGACGAATGAAAACGCTGCTCTTCGCGACCAACCAGCAGAGACAAAAATCCCGGCCGAAGCCGGGTTTTTCCGTTTCAAACCAACCGAATCAGGCCCAGCCGAACAATTCGAACAGCTTCAGGATCAGGTAGGCACAGCCGCCGGCGGCCGGGATGGTGAGGATCCAGGCCCAGACGATGCGCTCGATCACGCCGAAGCGCAGCGAACGCGGGTTCTTGGCGTAGCCCACGCCCATGATCGCGGTGGAGATGCTGTGCGTGGTCGAGACCGGCATGCCGAAATGCGCGGCCAGGGTCAGGATCGTCGCCGAGCTGGTTTCCGCCGCGAAACCGTGGATCGGGTGCAGCTTGACCATCTTGTGGCCCAGCGTCTTGATGATCTTCCAGCCGCCCGAGGCGGTACCCGCGGCCATCACCACCGCACAGGTCAGCACGATCCACATCGCAATGCCGTCACCGGCGTGCGCGTCCGGGTGCATGAAGGCCAGCCACGACGGCAGGTCGTTCAGCGCGCCGGTCGCCTCCGCACCGATCAGGGTCATGGCGATGATGCCCATGGTCTTCTGCGCGTCGTTGTGCCCGTGCGCGAAGCCCATGTAGGCCGCCGACACGATCTGCGCCTTGCCGAAGAACGCGTTGACGATGCGCGGACGCGCCAGCCGGCCCAGCCAGCCGCCCACCTTGGCCATGCCCGCGATGATCGCCCACAGCAGCAGCATCACCAGGATGCCCAGCAGGAACCCGGCGATCGGCGAAGTGATCATCGGCAGGAACACCTTCCACAGCAGGCCCTTGTTCTGGGCCCAGGTGCCGATGCGCTCGGACCAGATCAGCGCATCCCAGTTGTTGTGCGCCGCGGCCAGGCCGGCACCGCACAGACCGCCGATCAGCGCGTGCGAGGATGACGACGGCAGTCCCTTCCACCACGTGATCAGGTTCCAGATGATCCCGCCCAGCAGCGCGCACAGGATCACCTGCGGGGTCACGTCGACCACGTTGGTGTTGAGCAGGCCAGAGGCGATGGTCAGCGCGACGGCGGTGCCGGTGAGCGCGCCGATCAGGTTCATGAAGGCCGCAAGCATCACCGCCCAGCCGGGCGAGAGCACCTTGGTCGCCACTACCGTGGCGATGGAGTTGGCGGTGTCGTGGAAGCCGTTGATGAACTCGAAGACGAGCGCGGCCAGGATCACCACCAGAACGAGGGTCAGCATGCTGTGGCGTCCGTCAGCTGTTCTTCAGCACGATCTGGTACGCCACCACGCCGGCTTCGCGGCAACGGTCGATGGCTTTTTCCAGGATCTCGAAGAACTCCTTGAGCAGGAACATCTGCAGGTTGTCCAGGCGACCGGAGTAGATGTCGCGGTACAGCTCCAACATCAGGCGGTCGGCCTCGTTCTCCAGCGCGCGCAGCTTTTCATTGAGCGCGGTCATCCGGTCCAGGTTCATGTGGCGCAGGTCGCTGACCATCTCCACCACCACGCTGGCCGCCTGTTCGAGCATCGCCGCGCGCGGCGCGAAGTCGATGTGCTCCAGGTGCTTGGTGGCCAGCGAATAACGGTCGGCGAACTTCTCGACCTGCTTGGGAATCTTGTACAGCGCCGAACCCAGCGCTTCGATGTCCTCGCGCTCGATCGGGGTCATGAAGCTGTCCACCAGCGCCTGGCTGATCTTGTCCGAGGCGGCGCGTTCGCGCAGGCGGGCCAGCTTGAACGCGTCCAGCGCCGGCTGGCGGTCGGCCTCGCGCAGCATCGAATGCAGCGCTTTGGCGCTGTCGTGGGCGGCCTGGGCAGCCTCGTCCAGCAGGGTGTAGAACTGTTTGCCGGAGCCGAAAATGGTCTGCAGAGAGAACATGGAGAAACCTATTCGCCGTCGAGGAAGGACGGCACCGGGCGGAATTATGACGGTTTGATGTCCAAACTGGGTACTCCCGGCGTCTTCACGCCGCTCCCGGGCCACCTGAACGACTCTGTTTGCACCCCTCCCCCCGGCTTTTGTTAAGATGCGGCGGCACCTTCGGGTGCACTCTATGGACGACGACCCTTACCCCCCGCCGCGCCCCCCAGGCTTGACCTGGCCCGGTAGCCGCCCCCGCTTGAACACGCCCTCCCTGCCACCAACCGGGGATGACGCCCGTGTTTGAACTGATCCTGCTCGTTTTCGCCCTGATCCTGCTCAACGGGTTCTTCGCCATGTCCGAGATGTCGGTCATGACCTCGCGCAAGAGCCGCCTGAAGCAGATGGCCGCCTCCTCCAAGCGCGCCGCCCGGGCCCTGGAGCTGTCCGAGAAGCCGGAAAGCTTCCTGTCCACCGTGCAGATCGGCATCACCGTGATCGGCGTGCTGACCGGCCTGCTCGGCGGCGACGCCATCGGCGAGGCCATCGCGGGCTGGATCAAGGGCCTGATGCCCGGCTTCGGCCACGCCGAGTTGGTCGGCAAGGGCCTGGCCGTGACCCTGATCACCTTCGTGACGCTGATCTTCGGCGAACTGGTGCCCAAGCGGCTCGCCCTGACCCGTTCGGAAGACATCGCCGGGCTGGTAGCCCTGCCGATGAGCTGGCTGGCCAAGCTGGCGTTCCCGTTCGTCTGGCTGCTGTCCAAGACCACCCGCCTGGTGCTGCGCCTGCTGGGCCTGGGCAACGACGAAGCGGCCACGGTCACTGAAGAAGAAATCCGCATGCTGGTCGCCGAAAGCCATGAGGCCGGCGTGATCGACGCGCACGAGCGCGACATGATGAACCGGGTGATGCGCCTGGGCGACCGTACCGCCGACAGCCTGATGACCCCGCGCAACCGGATCGCCTGGCTGGACACCCAGGCCGATCCCGAAAAGAACTTCGCGTCGATGCGCGAGCACGAGTTCTCGCGTTACCCGGTGTATCGCGGCAACGACCAGGACATCGTCGGCGTGCTCGAAGTGAAGAGCCTGGTCACCCGCCTGGTGCGCGATGACCATGCCCTGTTCCAGCAGCTGCGCGAGCCGTTGTACGTCTCCGACTCGACCCATGCGATGAAGCTGCTGGAGATCTTCCGCGAAGAGCAGCAGTCGATGGCGCTGGTGGTGGACGAGTACGGCGAGATCCAGGGCCTGGTGACCATCAGCGACCTGATGGGCGCGGTGGTCGGGCGCATGCAGTCGGTGGAGAACGTCGACGAGGACGCCCTGGTGGTGACCCGCGAGGACGGCTCGCTGCTGGTGGACGGCTCGCTGTCGATCGAAGACCTGCGCGAACTGATGGGAAATGCCGAACTGCCGGATGCCGAGGACGGCGACTACTACACGCTGGCCGGCATGTGTATCCACTACTTCGGCCGCATTCCGCACGCCGGCGAGTACTTCGACTGGGCCGGCTGGCGTATCGAGATCGTCGATCTGGACGGCGCGCGCGTGGACAAGCTGCTGATGCGCGCGCTGGCCGAAGAGGAGACCGATGAACTCACCGGCTGATCCGCCCGGCGCACCGGACCAGGGCCGGCCGGAGTACCGGAACGAAGGCATCCGTACGCTGCTGGCGATGTTCGACCACGGCGACCCGGAGCAGCGCCTGCTGCTGGGCGAGATCCTGCAGGGCCTTCAGCAGAGCGCGTTCGGGGTGTTCCTGTTCGTGGCGATCCTGCCCTCCTTCATCCCGATCCCGGGGCTGGGCGGTGCGGTGAGTGGCCCGCTGGTGATCCTGATCGGCGTACAGATGCTGTGTGGGCTACGGCGCCCGTGGCTGCCGGGGTTCATCGCCAACCGCGGCCCGCGTCGCGGCACCATGCATCGCTTCCTGGCCCGTATCGACCGGCCGTTGCGGCGCCTCGACCGCATGCTGAAACCGCGCCGGCCGGTGCTGCTGGTGCCGGTGGCGGCGCATGCGTTCACCGGGCTGCTGCTGGTGCTGATGGGGCTGCTGCTGTCGCTGCCGATCCCCTTCACCAACTATCTGTTCGGTTTCCAGCTGCTGCTGTTCTCGCTGGCGCTGCTGGAGCGCGATGGCACGCTGATGCTGTTCAACTGGATCGGCGCGATTGCCGCGGTGGTGTTTTTCAGCTTCAGCTCGGGGCAGCTGGTGGAGTATCTGGTGGAGCTGTTCCAGCGCTGGTTCTGACCGCGCGTGCGTCCCGACCAACGGTCGGGACCTACCGGTAAAGAATGCGTGCGTCCCGACCAACGGTCGGGACCTACCGGGGCGTGTCGCGTGCGTATCCACCACGGTAGCACCCGACAGCTGGTCGGGTGAACAGTCACCGGTAGCACCCGACCGTTGATCGGGTGACGATCAGCGCAGGTCGACGACGCCGTTGTCCGACATCGCGGCCGGGTCGTCGGTCACCGCGGACAGCACGAAGCTCAGCGCCTTGCCCAGCAGCGTGCCCGGACCATCCCAGTACTCGGCCGATTCGGCGCTGACGTGGATCAGGCGCAGGTTGGGATCGTCCTTGCCGCCCGGGAAGAACAGCTTCATCGGCGGCGACCACAGTTCTTCGATCTTGGCGCGATCATCGACGATGCGCGCGATGCCCGCGACCGAGACGTAGGTATTCTTCGACTGCGAAGCATAGGCCACGTTGACGCGCGGATTGAGCGCGATCTCCGCCACCTTGGGGCTGTCGGCGGCGGTGGCGAACCACAGGTCGCCGTCGAACTCGACTTCCTGGGTACCCAAGGGACGGCTGTAGAGGCGTCCGTCGACACCGGTGGTGGTGAACATGGCAATGTCCACGCCACGGATCAGTTCGGCCAATTGTTTGATGTGCTGCTGGCGATCGGTATCGGCCATGGGATGACTCCTGCAAAAGGAGCCCCATCTCAGCAATGTGGCGGCCATGGCGACGTGAACCGGATGGTCACGCCGCCTTCGCGGCTCGGTGCGCGTCACGCACCGGGCAGACACCCATGGGGTGCCTCTACGCGTTCAGGCCCTTCCACGCTTGCATCGCCAAGCCAAACGAGCGCTTGCGCGCGGCATGGTCGTAGATGTTGGCAGTGAGCAGGAGCTCATCGGGCTTGTGACGTGCGGCGAACGCGGCCATGCCTTCGCTGACCTGGCGCAGGTCGCCGACCACCGCACAGGCCAGTGCATTCTGCACGCCCAGCTTTTCGTGGGGCTGCCAGAACGCCTCGATATCGTCGATCGGCGGCGGAATCAGGCCCGGCTTGCCACGACGCAGGTTGACGAAGCTCTGCTGCTGGGTGGTGAACAGGCGCTTGGCTTCGGCTTCGGACTCGGCGGCGACCACGTTCAGGCCCAGCACCGCATACGGAGCGGTCAGGTACTGCGACGGGCGGAACTCACGGCGGTAGACCGCCAGCGCCTCATCCATCGCGTCCGGGGCGAAGTGCGAGGCGAACGCGAACGGCAGGCCCATCGCGGCCGCCAGCCGCGCACTGAACAGGCTGGAGCCGAGTAGCCACACCGGCACCGGAATGCCGGCGCCGGGCACCGCGCGTACCGCCTGGCCCGGCTGCGCCGGCTCGAAGTAGTGCAGCAGTTCGCGCACGTCCTGCGGGAACTGGTCGGCACTGTCGAAATAACGACGCAGCGCGCGTGCGGTGGGCTGGTCGGTACCGGGCGCACGGCCCAGGCCCAGGTCGATCCGGTCCGGATACAGCGAGGCCAGCGTGCCGAACTGCTCGGCCACCTGCAGCGGCGAATGGTTGGGCAGCATGATCCCGCCCGCACCGACCCGGATGCGCTCGGTGCCGCCGGCCACGTGCCCGATCAGCACCGCAGTGGCGGCGCTGGCGATTCCGGGCATGTTGTGGTGCTCGGCCAGCCAGTAACGGTGGTAGCCCCAGCCTTCGGCGTGCTGGGCCAGGTCCAGCATGTTGGCGAAGGCGACCGTGGTGTTGCTGCCTTCACAGACCGGGGCCAGATCAAGGATCGAAAGTTGCATGCGCACGTTCCATCAAAGGGTATGACCCCTGGATGGGGGCGCCCGCCGCCAGACACCATGGGCGCTGGCGGAATGGTGATTCCTGCGGGATCGCCAGGGCCGGCCAATGGCCGGAATCAGTCGGTGGCCAGGTCCACCAGCGGCTTCAGCTCCGGATCCAGCGCTACCCGTTCGTCGAACACGAAACAGCGCCCGTCATAGCCTTCGCCGCCGACCTCCTCGAAATAGCCGAGGATGCCGCCTTCCAGCTGCAGCACGTTGTCCATGCCGTCGTTGCGCATCCACAGCGCGGCCTTCTCGCAGCGGATGCCACCGGTGCAGAAACTCACCACGGTGCTGTCGCGCAGCGCCTCGCGGTGCGGCGCCAGGGCGTCGGGCAGGTCGGTGAACTTGCTGATTGGCAGCACCAGGGCATCCTGGAAGGTGCCGTATTCGATTTCCTGGGTATTGCGGGTGTCGAGCATCACCACCGGCTTGCCGGCGTCGTCATGGCCCTGGCGCAGCCAGCGCTGCACCGTGGCCGGGTCCACCGACGGCGCGCGTGGAAAAGCCAGCGGCTGGCCGTCGTCGATGCGGAAGCTGATGATCTCCGGCTTGACCTTGGCCTTGAGCCGGGCGAAGGGCTGCATCCGGCTGTAGCTGGTCTTGACCCGCATCCCGGCAAAGCGCGGGTCGGCCTGCAGCGCGGCGTAGAAACCATCGATACCCGATTCGCTGCCGGCCAGGAACAGATTGACGCCCTCGCCCGCGACCAGCACCGTGCCGCGCAGCCCGGCGGCCTCGGCACGCGCCAGCAGCGTGGCGCACAGCGCATCGGGGTCGTCGATCGGGGTGAAGTGATAGGCGGCGGTATTGGCGATCATCCGCGCATTTTACCCGCCTGTGCTGCCCCCGCCCACGAGGGGCGTTCAGCCGCGCAGCAGCACGAACGGCAGCAGCACCAGCGCGGCCGCCGCCAGCATGCCGGCCAGCACCGCCAGCACGAACAGCGGGCGCCGCCGCAGCAGCGTGCCGAAGGTTTCGGCGGTGCCGTCGGCCAGCGCCGCCTGGCGCTCGGCGCGGACCCGCTCGCCGCGCGCCTGCTGATACCCCGCCATCAGCGCCTTGGCCCGGGGCTGGTCGGCGTCGTCACGGATCCAGATACCACCGAAGGAAATCCCCCACGGACTGGGCTCGGTGCGGTAATGGCCGATGCCGGCCTGGTCCAGCAGGGCGGTCACGTCCTGGATTTCATCGTCTGCGACGTTGCGCAGGTTGAGCAGCAGTTTCGACATGCGCCCATGATAGCCCCCGGCGATGCGCTACCCTTGCGTCCCCCTGTCCAACCGGTGCCGCCGATGCGTCGTCTGCCGAAACTCCTGCTGGTTCCCGCGCTGCTGTCGCTGCTGGCCGCCTGTACCCCGCCTGGCCCGCCGCCGGGGGGCAGCATCGCCACGTTCGAGAAGATCGACACCCAGCCCGGCACCGGCGCCGAAGCGACCCCGGGCAGCACGGTGGTGGTCCATTACACCGGCTGGGTGTACGACGAAAAGGCGGCCGACAAGCACGGCGAAAAATTCGACAGTTCGGTCGATCGCGGCGAACCGTTCAGCTTCATGCTCGGCGAAGGCCGGGTGATCCGCGGCTGGGACGAAGGCTTCAGCGGCATGAAGGTCGGCGGCAAGCGCACCCTGATGATTCCGGCCGAGTACGGGTACGGCGCGTCCGGCGCCGGCCCGATCCCGCCGAACGCCTCGCTGGTGTTCGACGTGGAACTGCTCGACGTCAAGCCGCGCTGACCGGCATGGAGCAGGCTGTTCCCGCGATGCGACGCGTGGCCATCATCGGTGGCGGACCGGCTGGCCTGATGGCTGCCGAAACCGTGCGCGCCGCCGGCCATGCGGTGGACATTTATGAAGCCAAGGGCTCGCCGGGGCGCAAGTTCCTGATCGCCGGCAAGGGCGGCCTGAACCTGACCCATTCCGACCCGTTCGAGGTGTTCGTGGCGCGCTACCGCGAGCGCAGTGCGGCGGTGGGCGCGTGGCTGGCCGATTTCGACGGCCCCGCGCTGCGCACGTGGGCGCTGGGCTTCGGCGTGGAAACCTATGTCGGCAGCTCCGGCCGGGTGTTTCCGCTCGACCGCAAGGCGGCGCCCCTGCTGCGCGGCTGGGTGCGGCGACTCAAGGAATCCGGCGTGCGCTTCCATGTGCAGCACCGCTGGACCGGCTGGGACGACGACGGCGCGCTGCGCTTCGATACGCCCGACGGCGGAGTAGCGGTGCACGCCGATGCGGTGGTGCTGGCGATGGGTGGCGGCAGCTGGCCCGAGCTCGGGTCGGACGCGGCATGGGTGGCGCCGCTGACCGCCCGCGGCGTCGATGTCGCGCCGCTCAAGCCGGCCAACTGTGGCTTCGACATCGGCTGGACCCCCTACTTCCGCGACCGCCAGGCCGGCGCCCCGCTGAAGCCGGTGGTGGCGTACTGGACCGCGCTGGATGGCCAGCCACGTTCGCAGCAGGGCGAGTGCGTGATCAGCGCCGATGGCATCGAAGGCAGCCTGGTGTACGCGATGGCGGCCGACCTGCGCGACACGCTGGCGCGCGATGGCCAGGCGGTCCTGCACCTGGACCTGCTGCCGGGCCAGACCGAAGCACAGGTGGCGGAAAAGCTGCAGCGGCCGCGCCAGGGTCGCAGTTTCGGCGAACACCTGCGCCGCCAGCTGGGGCTGGGCGGAGTCAAATCCGCGCTGCTGTTCGAGGTACTGGGGAAGGAGGCCGGCCAGCTTCCGGCCGAGGCGATCGCTGCGGCCCTGAAGCGCCTGCCGTTGTCGCCGCTGCGCGCGCGGCCGATCGCCGAGGTGATCAGCAGCGCCGGTGGCGTACGCCTGGAAGCGCTGGATGACGCGTTGATGCTGCGCGACCTGCCTGGCACGTTCTGCGCCGGGGAGATGCTGGATTGGGAAGCACCGACCGGCGGGTATCTGTTGACCGCGTGTTTCGCGAGCGGGCTGCGTGCCGGGCGTGGGGTGGTGGAGTATTTCGCGCGGTGACGCCGTGTACCGGCCAACGGTCGGTACCTACCGGGTTGTTGAACCCGTTGACCCACGTGCGGTAGCGCCCGACCGTTGGTCGGGCGGCGATCCAGCAGATCGCTAGCGCGATTTGCTGTTGCGCAGGGCCTGGATGCGCGCGGGCGGTTGGAACGAGTCGCTGCGCGCGTCGCCCCAGAAATCATGGAAGACCGCGTGGTCCGGCACCCGGCGCAGCAGTTCGCCCGGGCCGAGATAACGGTACAGCGAGGCCAGCGAACGGATCTCCACCCGCGACACGCGGCGCACGATGTGCTCCGGTCCCAGCTCGGCCGGATGCTGCAGGCCGGCCGCGCACAACAGGTCGCGCAGCGCGCGCAGCGTGTTCTCGTGGTAGTGGTGCACGCGCGTGGCCTTGTCGGCGGCATCCAGGTGCCGCCAGCGGCTCGGGTTCTGCGTCGCGATCCCGGTCGGGCAGCGGTCGCTGTGGCAGCTCAGCGACTGGATGCAACCCAGCGCGAACATGAAGCCGCGCCCGGCGTTGCACCAGTCCGCGCCCAGCGCGATGGTGCGCGCGATCTCGAAGGCGCTGCTGATCTTGCCCGCCGCACCGAGCCGGATCCGATCGCGCAGGTCCAGCCCGACCAGGGTGTTGTGCACCAGCAGCAGCGCCTCGTGCATCGGCACGCCGACATGGTCGATGAATTCGGCTGGGGCGGCGCCGGTGCCGCCTTCGGCACCATCCACCACGATGAAGTCCGGCAGCAGCCCGGTTTCCTGCATGGCCTTGGCAATGCCGAACCACTCCCACGGATGCCCGATCGCCAGCTTGAAACCGACCGGCTTGCCGCCGGACAGGTCGCGTAGGCGGGCCACGAACTGCAGCAGCTCCACCGGCGTGTTGAACGCCGAGTGCTTCGACGGCGACACGCAGTCCACGCCCATCGGCACGCCGCGCGTGGCCGAGATCTCAGCACTCACCTTGGCGGCCGGCAACACCCCGCCATGGCCCGGCTTGGCGCCCTGCGACAGCTTGATCTCGATCATCTTCACCTGATCGCTGCTGGCGTTGGCGACGAAGCGCTCCTCGCTGAAACCGCCGTGCTCGTCGCGGCAGCCAAAGTAGCCCGAACCGATCTCCCAGACCAGGTCGCCGCCCATCTCGCGGTGGTACGGCGAGATCGAGCCTTCGCCGGTGTCGTGGTAGAAGCCGCCGCGCCGCGCGCCTTCGTTGAGCGCGCGGATCGCGTTGGCCGAGAGCGAACCAAAGCTCATCGCCGAGATGTTGAACACGCTGGCCGAATACGGCTTGGCGCAGTTCGGCCCGATCAGCACGCGGAAATCGTGATCGACCACCTCGGTGGGCGCCAGCGAATGGTTGATCCACTCGTAGTCCACCGCGTAGGTACTGCGCAGGGTGCCGAACGGGACCACGTCCATTTCGTTCTTGGAGCGCTGGTAGATCAGCGCACGCTGCTGGCGCGAGAACGGCACGTCTTCCAGGTCGCTCTGCACGAAGTACTGGCGGATCTCCGGCCCGATCGATTCCAGCCCATATCGGAAGTGCGCCAGCACCGGGTAGTTGCGCCGCAGCGTGCTGCGCTTCTGCACCAGGTCCCAGGTGCCCACCGCCACCATGGCGGCGGTGATGCCCACGCCCCAGTACCACGCCGGCCAGATCGTGGCCAGCCACAGGCAGAGCGGAAGCAGAAGGATGGCGAGCAGGTAGACAAGATACCGGTGCATGGCGTTCCTCGATCAACACATGCGCCGCAGTCTACAACCCCTGCGGTCTACAGCCGGTCGTCGACCAGGTCGCGCGGCCAGACCGACTTCACGTCGTACACCACGCCCTGCGGGCGCAACAACGCCTGGATCGCCGCACGCTCCATGTGGCGGAAACTGTCGTGCGCCACCGCCAGCACCACTGCGTCGTAACCCTGCGGATCCGGCGCGTCCACCCATTGCAGCGCACTGCCCTGCAGCGTGGCCGGCCCCACCCAGGGGTCCTGCACCTGCACCCGGGCACCGGCGGCCTGCAGCGCCTGGGCCAGCTCCAGCGCGCGGCTGTTGCGCAGGTCAGGGCAGTTTTCCTTGAAGGTCACGCCGAGGACCAGGATGCGCGCCTGCGCCACGGCATGGCCACGCGACTGCAGCAGTTCCAGCACCCGCTGCGCCACGTGCGCGCCGACCCGGTTGTTGACCTGCCGCGCGGTGTGGATGAGGTCGGGGTGGTAGCCCACGCTTTCGGACTTGTGCAGCAGGTAGTACGGGTCCACGCCGATGCAGTGCCCGCCGACCAGGCCGGGCCGGAACGGCAGGAAGTTCCACTTGCTGCCGGCGGCATCCAGCACGTCCTGGGTATCGATGCCGAGCCGGTCGAAGATCAGCGCCAGCTCATTGACCAGCGCGATGTTGACGTCGCGCTGGATGTTCTCAATCACCTTGGCCGCTTCGGCCACGCGGATCGACGGGGCCGGCCAGGTACCGGCGGTGATGATGCGTGCGTACAGTGCGTCGACCACCGCGGCAACCTCCTCCGTGGAGCCGGAGGTGATCTTGCGGATGTCGGCCAGCCGCCGCTGGCGGTCGCCCGGGTTGATCCGCTCGGGGCTGTAACCGCAGTGGAAATCCTGGTTGAAGCGCAGGCCGGAGCCGGCTTCCAGCAGCGGCACGCACACCTCTTCGGTGGTGCCGGGGTAGACGGTGGATTCGTAGATGACCAGATCGCCCGGTTTCAGCGCGCGGGCGATCAGGGTGCTGGCGGAGCGCAGCGGACCGAGGTCCGGCTGCTCGTGCGCATCGATCGGCGTGGGCACGGTGACGATGTAGACGTTGCACCCGTCCAGGTCGGTCGGATCGGCACTGTAGCGCGCGTGCACGGCGGCGGCCAGCTCGTGCGCTTCCAGCTCCAGGGTGTGGTCCACCCCCTGCTGCAGCTCGGCCACCCGTGCCGCGTCGATGTCGTAGCCCAGGGTCGGTTGCAACGTGCCGAAGGCGACGGTCAGCGGCAGCCCCACGTAACCCAGGCCGATCACGCAGATGCGCGCCTGCGCGGCGGCGGCGGGCGCGTGCGGGAACAACAGGTTGGATGGGGTCATGCGTGGCCCGGTGGCAGGAAGCTGAGGCAACAAGCCTAACGTGTCGCGTGCGGCGCCACAAAGAACAAAGCCGCCGCCCGCGGAGAGTACGGACGACGGCTACAAAATGGTCCAGCTGCGGTTACTACCCTTTCAGACAACCCCGGGGGCATACCCCGGACCGGTCACAGCTGGTAGACACATGGTAGGCGCTGCACTGTGATCTTTCTGTTACGAATCACCCGCCATCACGAGCCCAACGTGACCGCCGCCGGTTCCAGCTCGCCGGACACACCGGTCCACAGTTCGAGCAGGCGTGCGAAACCGACCCGGCGCTGGCCGTCGACAGGCGCGGCGGCGGTGAAACCAGGCCAGTCCGCGTCGACGATCGCACTCATCACGCCGGGCTCGATCCGCGACGAGGCCATGGTCCAGCGCGGGAAGTGCCGGGTGGCGACTTCGCCACGCGCCAGTTCGCGTATGCGCACATGGCTGCGGGCATTGAGTACGCGCTGTTCGACCGAGGCCACGCCATCGTCGGGCCCTTCCAGGTACTGCAGGAAGCGCTGGCCATCGAACATCAGGACCCCGGTGACACCGGTGACCTTGTTGAAGCTCGACGCTGCGGCGAGTATTCGGTCGATGTCCGACCCGTCGATTCCTTCGACAGCTTCGCTGACGTAAGCGAACGCGTGCAGCGCCATGGGCACCCCCGGTGTGGTCGTCATGACTATGCCATGAAGCGTGCGCAGGGGAAAAGACGCCGAACGGTGCCGGTCTCCTGCGCTACGGATCCTGCACGCTGTAGCCGGCCTGGCGCAGCCGGTCGAGGTAACCGCCGGGCTCGACCAGCGAATGCACCGGCACCGTGGCGAAGGTCACCGCGTGCCGCGCCAACGCGTCGCGGGCGGCGCCCAGCCACTTCTCGGTGGCGCGCGCGTCGAGCTGGGTCATGCCACGCCGCTGCCCCATCGCGCTGCTGGCAATGGCGCCGATGCAGGCGTCGTACTGACTTTTCAGCGCCAGCTGCTGCAGCGCTGCGGTGTCGCCTACGGCCCAGGCGTTGGCGCGTTCGACCAGCAGCGGCAACTGGTGCTCCACCACGTCCAGCGTGCGCTGGAGGCAGGTCACATCCTCCAGGGTGCTGGCGCGCACTTCCTTCAGCGCCGCGCGCGGGTCGTCCACCTTGATCTCCAGTTTCGTCACCACCGGGGTCAGCCCGCGCCGCTTGTAAGCCTTCTTCAGCTGCTCGCCGACGCCGGCGCGCGGACTCAGGCCCACCTCCTCCAGCGCTGCGGCATACAGCCGGGTAGCCGCGACCAGCGGGCGATCCTTCTCCACCCCGCCACCGCGCCCCAGGTAACGCTGCTTCAAGGGCTGCCAGCGCGCATACAGGTCCGCGGGGAGAATCTGCTGCAGGCGCCGTCCCTGCGGATCGTGGGCGGCCTTCATTGCCGACGGCATCAGGGTCAACCGGCCAAAGAAACCGACATCGGCGTCCAGCGTCCAGCCCGGCGCACCGAGCACCGCATCGGCACTGGCGATCACCGCCTCGACCTCGTCGGCCCGCCACTCCAGCCTGGCCGGCAACGGCGACACCGTGCCGAGGATCCACAGCGCATGGCCATCGGTGCCGGTGACCCGCCACATCCCCGGACCCGGCTGCACGCCGGACACTACGACCGGGGCGAGGTCGACCACCTCGGGCGGACGGGTCTGGGCGCTTCCCAGGGAATGCCCACCCATGCCAGCGCCATGCCCAGCACCACACCTGCTGCCGCCTTCGCCATGCCCGCCCCGATCCCTGTGTGAGTGCTCAGCGCAGACTACGGCGCCAGCGCGGCTGGCGTAAAGACCGCGTCGGCCGCCCTCCTTCAGCGCCGTTCAGGGCGCATCCGGGGCTTGCCGGTATGGCTCCTCGAACGGACGGAAGTCATGTTCGGCCAGCGCTGCGGCCACCCAGGCCTGCACGCCCTCAAGCGCCTGTACCTGTTGCATGTAGCGGGCCACGCGCGGCGACACCGGCACGGCGTAGGTCTGCAGGCGCATCACCACCGGCGCGAAGAAGGCATCGGCGATGCTGAAGCGCTCGAACAGCAGCGGACCGTCATGCCGGGCCAGCAGGCGCTCCCACAATGCCTGCAGCCGCTGCAGGTCGGCGACGACCTCGGGCTGGCTGCGCAGCACGCGTGCGCCGATGTCGGGGAGGCGCGCCTCGATGTTCATCGGAAAATGCGAACGCAGCGCGCCAAAGCCGCTGTGCATGGCCGCCGTCGCGCTGCGCGCCAGCGCGCGCTCGCCGCGGTCCAGCGGCCACAGCGCATGCTCGGGAAAGCCTTCGGCCAGGTACTCGGCGATGGCCAGGGTGTCCCACACCACGCGCTCGCCATCGACCAGCACCGGCACCGTGCCCGAGGGCGACAGCGCCTCGGCGCTGCGCTTGAACTGCGAGCCGGGATCGAAGCTGTCGAAGCGCAGCACCACCTCCTGGAACGGGATGCCGACCTGGGTCATCAGCACCCACGACCGCATCGACCACGAGGAGTAGTTCTTGTTGCCGATATGCAGCGTGAGCATGGCCAGCGGTTCCGGGCGGGAGGGATACGCCATGCTAGCGCAGCGCTGGACCGGCTTTCCGCTACACTTGCCCCCGCCAAGCGCGCCCGGATGGCGAAACTGGTAGACGCATCGGACTTAAAATCCGCCGGGGGCAACCCCATGCCGGTTCGATTCCGGCTCCGGGCACCACGTTTGGACTGCGACAGGCCGCGGGCCGTCACGCAGCGTGAAGCGGGGGCATTGCAGCCAGCGGTTGCACTGCCAGGCGCAGTCCCATCGCCTTGAGAATGGCAGTGAGGCTGCTCAATGCGGGATTGCCCCTCGGCGACAAGGTCCGGTAAAGCTGCGTGGGATTGAGATGTGCCTGCTCGGCAACCGACTGGACTCCGCCCACGGCCTGCGCCAATTGGCGCAGCACCGTCATCAACTCCGCCTGTGTACCATCGGCCAGGATGCTGTTGACGACATCCAGCGCGAGCGCAGGATCGCTGCGGTACAGTTCGGCCATTGCTTCGTCGTTCGCTCGGCTTCTCATCGTTCGATTCTCCGATTCCAATCCTGCCAATACTGCACGGCACGCTTGATGTCCGTGTCCTGCGTGCGCTTGTCGCCGCCACACAGCAGCAGCACGACGCTCTGGCCCGACATGCCGTAGTACACGCGGTACCCCTGGCCAACATCCACGCGCAGCTCCCACACGCCGTCGCGGCAGAACCTCTGATCACCGAAGTTCCCGTGTTCGATGCGGGCGATCCGTCGAATGACCGCGATACGGGCCTGCGCATTCCGCATTCGCCGCAGCCACTCCATGTACGGATCTCGCTGCTGGTCCGCCGTCAGGTAATGCTCGATCGTGTTCATGGCCATTTTCGTTTACAAACGAATAGATGTCAATGGCACGGATTCTCCACGCGTGTTTCGCCGGCGCCTGATCCGCTACTTCGCGACTCTATTGGCACCGTTCCCCCGGCTCCAGACGATTCTTTCAATGAAATTACCGCTTTGAATTCACCACACCAGATGCATGTCCGAGCGAGGACGACGCGCGAGGTTCAGATCGCCTTCGAGTAGCGGACCGGGTGGTCCGGTTGGGCCAGGTAGCGGTCGAAGCACATTGCCAGCAGGCGCAGCAGCGGGCGGCCGCGGTCGGTGCCGCGTACCACGCCGTCGCGGTAGTCCGCCAGACCGTCGGCCTGCAGCGCTGACAGCGAGGCCAGGGCCTCGGCGAAGTACTGGTCGAAATCGACGCCATGGCGTGCCGCAAGCGCTCGCCCGTCCACTTCGCCCTGGCACATCAGCTGGTTGATCAGCGCCGCGCGCAGTTCGTCGTCCGCATCCAGGGTGAGCCCGCGCCAGACCGGCAGGCGACCGGCGTCCACCGCCGCCTCCCAGCCCGGCAGCTCGCGCGGATTCTGGCTGTAGCTGCTGCCGATGCGACTGATCGCGCTGGCGCCCAGACCTACCAGGTCAGTCTGCGCGTGGGTGGTGTAGCCCATGAAATTGCGGTGCAGCTGGCCCGCGCGCTGGGCGCGCGCGAGGTTCTCGCCCGGCAGCGCGAAGTGGTCCATGCCGATGTACTGGTAGCCGGCCAGCGACAGCCGGCGGACCGCCAAGCCCAGCAGGGCCAGTTTCTGGTCCGGCCCGGGCAGCGCCGCATCGGGAATCTGCCGCTGTGCCTTGAACAGGTTCGGCAGGTGCGCGTACCCGTAGATCGCCAGCCGGTCCGGGCGTTCGCGCAGCACCGCTTCCAAGGTCCGCGCAAAGCCGTCCAGGGTCTGGTGCGGGAGCCCGTAGATCAGGTCGACGTTCACCGACGCCAGCCCATGTTCGCGGCAGGCGCGCAGTACCTCCAGGGTCGCTTCCACGCCCTGCTCGCGATTGATCGCGCGCTGCACCACCGGGTCGAAGTCCTGGATGCCGAGGCTGGCCCGGTTGAAGCCGAGCGCGCCCAGCCCGGCAATGTCCTCGCGGCTGACGAACCGCGGGTCCAGTTCGATCGAGAAATCGCGGTCGGCGGCCGTGCTGAAGGTGAAGCGGCGGCGCAATCCATCGATCAGTTCACGCATCTGTGCCCGCGCCAGGAAGTTGGGGGTGCCACCGCCGAGGTGCAGCTGGACCACCTCGCGCGTGGCATCGAACAGCGGCGCGACAAGGTCGGCTTCGCCGAGCACGCGGGCAACGTAGGCTGCGCCCCTGCCGTGGTCGCGGGTAATGACCCGGTTGCAGCCACAGTAGAAGCACGGGCTGCTGCAGAACGGGACGTGCACGTACAACGACAACGCCCGCGCCTGCCGGTTGCTGGCCGCGATCGCCGCGCGCAGGGCGTGTTCGCCGAAGCCGTCATGGAAATGCGGCGCGGTCGGGTACGAGGTGTAACGCGGCCCGGGCCGGTCGTGACGGCGCAGCAGCTCGGGATCGAAGTGCCAGGCAAGACCGGCGGCGGCAGGCGAAAGGGTATCCATGCCGCCAGCATGCGCGGAGGCACGCCGACGCGCATTGAGCCAGATCAATCCGGACGCAGCGTGCGCACGACCGGCAGCTCCGACCAGCGCTGCATCTGGATGCGGCGCCAGAAGGTGTCGGCGATGCGCGCCGCCACGTCGTCGGCCAGGCGCTGCATCGGCGCATTGTCCGACTCGGCGGTGGTACGGCCGAACAGCAGCAGCCAGCGGTCGAACAGCGCACGTTCGAGCTCGGGCATGGCCATGTGCTTTGACATCGGGTTGCCGTTGAAGCGACGCGTGCCGCGCAGCATGGCCGACCAGAAATCGACCAGCTGGGCCAGGTGCGCGTCCCAGTCGTGGACGCGCGCGTCGAACACCGGGCCCAGCTGCGGGTCCCGGCGCACGCGTGCGTAGAAGTCGTGCACCAGCCGCGTCACCTCCGCTTCGCTGCAGAGCTGCGGCGATGCCACGGGCAGGGCCGGAACAGCGGGGGACGACATGGGATTCCTCGGCGGCGGGCCGGACAGGGCACCGTGGGCATGATGCTACGCCGCTTTGATCAGGATCAATGTGGCGTGCTGTCGCAGGGCCTAACGTGCGGCTCATGCGCCCATCCAAAGACCCGCCCGGCACGCGCCGCCGCTTGCTCATCCAGTACTGGGGCGCGGTGCTGTGGCCCAGTTTCATCGCTGCCGGACTGGCCTGCGGGGTGTTCTTCGCCTTCGTCGATCCGCTGCGCCTGCGTGATATCAGCTTCCCCGGGCAGGCGATCAGCCGCGAGCTCGGCTACACGCTGGGCTTCTTCATGTTCTGGGCGGTGACTGCGCTGGCGAGCGCGGTCACCGGCTACCTGTTGCGGCCCCTGCCCCGCGACGATAACGAGCTGCCGCTGGGATGAGGGCGCCCTGCGCCCCGGTTGCGCGCCCGGCGCTGCGCTGGCGCGCGCTGCTGTCGGTGGCCCTGCTGACTGGCTTCCATGCCCTGCCCTGGCTGCGCTGGGACGGCCGCCAGGCCCTGCTGTTCGATCTGCCGGCGCGCCGCTTCGACCTGTTCGGCTGGACCCTGTGGCCCGGTGACGTGGGCGTGCTGTTCGGGCTGGTCGCGGTCATGGCGTGCTCGCTTGCGCTGCTGACCTCCTTGGGAGGGCGCGTCTGGTGCGGGCATGCCTGCCCGCAGACCCTGTGGGGCACGTTGTTCCGCTGGGTCGAACACGGGTGCGCGCGCTGGCTGCACCGACCGGCCCTGGCAGCGACGATCAAGCATGTGGGGTGGGCCGCAATCGCGTTGTGGACCGGGATCACCTTCGTCGGGCTGTTCACGCCCATCGACGCACTGGTCGCCGGGTTCTGGCCCGGGCGCTGGAGCGCCTGGGAACGGTTCTGGGTGCTGTTTTACGCCACCGCCACCTGGGCCAATGCCGGCTTCCTGCGCGAGCAGGTCTGTCTTGACCTGTGCCCCTACGCGCGCCTGGCACCGTCGCTGTTCGACGCGGACACCCCGCAGGTCTGCTACGACGCGCGTCGTGGCGAACCGCGCGGGCGCCGCGCGCGCGGCTGCGGCAGCGTGCAACAACGCGGGCGCGGCC
>NZ_CAUQPH010000025.1:0-41092 GCF_963519925.1 uncultured Stenotrophomonas sp.
CCAGGTCGCCGGATGCAGCGTGTTGGCGTAGCCGAAGGCCTGGCGCCCGCCGTACTTGATCGCGTCATCCACCGCGCCGCGCGGGAACAGCTGGTACGAGGCACCGATCGCGGCCAGGACCACCACCCAGCCCCGGTTGGAAAGCAGTCCGATCCGGACCACGTCGGCGGTACCCAGCTGCAGCAGCACGGTGTCGGCCGGCGCTGCGGTGGGCGGGGCATCGGCGCCGCTGGCAGCCTCGTCGCCACTGGCAACCGCCTGCTGCCCGCGTTGCCGCACCAGCTGTTCCAGCGCCAGCGCCTGGTCCAGCCGCAGCACGCGCATTTCCGCTTCCGGGCGATTGCCGCCGGCCGATTCCAGGCGCAGCTCGGCCACGCCGAACAGCCGATGCAGCGGGTTCTGGTGCACTACCACGTTGTGGATGCGTGCGAAGGGGATCTCGCGACGGTTGCGCGCGATCACCCCGCTGCGCACGCTGATCGCATCGCGGCCGATCCGGTAATGGTAGGTGAGGTACTGCAGGATCGAGCTCGCCACCAGCACCACGATCACCACCAGCGCGGCCAGGTTCGACCACATCTCCTCGCTGTCGCTGTCACCCCGGCCGCCGAACACCAGCAGTGCCACCAGCGGCAGCAGGAACTGGCGCAGCTGCATCAGCAGCACGAACAGCCACGACCACGGATGCAGGCGCTGGTCGGGCGCGGCGTCGTCAGCTACCGGCGTACTCACAGCGCGTCGTCGTCCTGGTCCAGCTGGCGGCCCAGCGTATCGCGCAGGCGCTCGGCGTCGGCCTGGTCCAGTCCCGCCAGCGACACCGCGCTGAAGCGGCTGCCGGCGGTGTGCACCACCAGCGTGGCCAGCCCGGCGGTGCGCTCGATCGGGCCGCGGCGCAGGTCCAGGTGCTGCACGCGCGACAGCGGCACCCGCGTTTCCAGCTGCCACATGAGGTCACGGCGCACGCCCAGGCCCTGTGCGTCCAGTCGCCACCAGGTGCGGCGCTGCCGGCGGTAGCCGAAGAAGGCGCCGACCAGCGCGCCGGGCAGCAGCATCGCTACCGCCCCCAACCAGCGCATCGGCATGTCCAGCACCACCCACAGTGTTCCCAGCACGCCGCCGATCATGATCGCGCCGGTGATCGCGCCGGCGATGCCGGCCAGCGTGGCCGCGCGGCCCGGCAGGGGCTGCCAGTCGCCCGGCGCGGGCAGCGGTGGGGGCAAGGGCGAAGACGTATCGGCGAGGTCGGACAAGGCGGGTGCTCGGCAGGAGGAAACATGCCGGGCGCTTACGTCAGCTCGGCTGCGCCCGTCGCGCAGACGGTAGCAGGTTGGCGCGGGCTATTGCGCCGCCTGGATCAGCGCGTCCACGTCCAGCAGGTGGCCGGCACGTTCGGCCTTGGTGCGCAGGTAATGCTCGTTTTCGGCGGTGATGTCGCCGGTCACCGGCACGCAGTCCACCACCTCGATGCCGGCGTGGCGCAGGCGCTGGGCCTTGGTCGGGTTGTTGCTGAGCAGCTGCACGCGCTGCACGCCCAGGCCCTGCAGCATCGCCACCGCGCTGCCATAGCGGCGCTCGTCGGCGCCGAAGCCCAGCTGCGCGTCGGCATCGATGGTATCCAGCCCGTCGTGCTGGTAACCGTACGCGCGCATCTTGGCCGCGATGCCGGTGCCGCGGCCTTCCTGGTCCAGGTACAGCAGCACGCCGCCACCCAGCTCCTTGAGCTTGCGCAGGCCGCGCCGCAGCTGGTCGCCGCAGTCGCACTTGAGCGAACCGAACAGGTCACCGGTCAGGCAGGAGGAGTGCACGCGCACCGGTACCACCCCGGCAAGGTCGGGGGTGCCGACGATGATCGCGACCTGGTCGCGCTGCGCCACCCCGCCGCGGAACACCGCAAATTCGGTCATGCCGACCTCGCGCAGCGGCACCGGCGAGCGTGCCACCAGCTCGTAGGCGTGCGCGGCCTGTTCGGCGCCCTGCGCAAGGTCGCACAGCGAGACCTGCGCGCAGCTGTCGAAGCGGCTGTCCCCGGGAGCCAGCAGCACCCCGACCATGGCCGGCAGCAGCAGGCCCAACCGGGCGATCTCCACCGCGCCATCGTCCAGCGCCTGGCCGGCGGTCCACCCGGCCGGCATCGGCTCGGGCTCGCGCAGGTAGCTCAGCGAAGGCAGGGCATCGAAGTCGATCCCGGCCAGCGGCACCCGCGCGCCGTGTTCGGCGGCCACCCCCAGCACCCGCGCGCGGGTGGCGGTGAGGAACAGGTAATGCTGCCCCGCGGCGACCTCGGCAAACGCGCTGTAGCTGCTGCGGGTACTGCTGTCCAGGGCGATGAAGGCCAGGCGCTGGCCATGGCTGTCGTCGATCACCACCGGGCGACCGGCGCGCAGTTCGGCTACCGCGCGCTCGCAGCGGATCGCGGCCGGATCGCCGAACGGGGAAGAAGCAGCTGGGGACATGGCAGGGGCCGTGGGGGACATCGTGGTTTCACAGTGGGGTCGGAAGGCGCCGAATCAATCGCGGCCGGCGCGACGCAGCGTCGCGCTCCGGTTTTCAATCGATGTGGCGGCTCTTGATGAGGCGGCACCTAATGAGGATGTTCCTCGGTAGCGTACGGGTCCACTTCGTCGCTCTGCGGCGGGCGCAGCGTGTAACGCTTGTAGGTCCACTGGTACTGGGCCGGATCGCGGCGGGCGATCGCCTCGATCCCGGCATTGAGCGCACTGGCCGCCGTGCGCGGGTCAGGATCGGCCACGGCGGCGTCGGCTGGCGTGATGTGCAGGGCGAACTGCATGCCCGGGCCGGTGCGCTCGCACCAGCCGTACAGCACGGTGGCGCCGGTGCGCTCGGCCAGCCGGTTGACCAGGGTCATGGTCAGCGCCTCCACCCCGAAGAACGGGGCGAACATGCCATCGCCGGCCTTGGGCTGCTGGTCCGGCAGGATCCCGGTGGCGCCGCCGTCCTTGAGTACCTTGAACAGCTGGCGCACGGCCGGCCCTTCGGCCCGCACCTGCTGCACGTTGCTGCCGCCGCGCACCAGCTGCAGGAATTCGTCGCCCACGGCCTCGTCAGGCGCCTTGTAGACGATGGCGATCGGCCCGCGCGAGGCCAGCCACTGGTTCAGCAGCTCCCAGTTGCCATAGTGCGGGGCGGCCACGATTACCCCCTTGCCGCTGGCCAGCGCCGCGTCGTACAGCGCCTCGCCGTGGCGCTCGGTGAGCAGGGCCAGGTTCTGCTCGCGCGGGCGGGTCCACAGGCGCAGGGTTTCCACCGCCTGCAGGGCGGTCGAGCGCAGTACCGCCCTGTGCAGGGCCGATCGCGCCTCGGCCGACAGCTCGGGGTAGGCCAGTTCCAGGTTGCGCCGGGTCACCCGGCTCTCGCGGGCGTCCAGGCGGATCCAAAGCCAGGCCAGCGCGTGGGCGAAGCCGCGCAGCCAGGACCAGGGCAGGCGGGTGAACAGGGCAGCGGCGCGGTAGGCCAGGCGGGCGGTGGTTTGCGGTTTCATCGGGGCAAAGTCTAGCCGGTGCGCGGCCCCAACCCCTAAGGTAGGCCGCCTCCCCCTACCGGAACCGTCCGCCATGCTCGTCCTCATCCAGCGTGTCACCCAGGCCAGCGTCCGCGTGGACGAGGCCATCGTCGGCCAGATCGGGCCGGGGCTGCTGGCCCTGGTGGGCATGGAGCCGGGGGACACCGAGGCGCAGATCCGGCGGATGGCCGATCGGTTGCTGGGTTACCGTGTGTTTGCTGATGAGAGCGGGAAAATGAACCGATCCCTGGGGGAGACAGGGGGCGGCCTGCTGCTGGTCAGCCAGTTCACCCTGGCCGCCGATACCTCCAGTGGCATGCGACCGGGTTTCAGTACCGCCGCGCCGCCCGCCGAGGCTGAACGTGGATTCAACAGATTGGTGGAGATCTGTCGTCAAAAACATGTTTTTGGGGTGGAAACCGGCCAGTTTGGCGCCCATATGGTTGTCAGCCTGGTCAACGATGGTCCAGTGACTTTCCTGCTCAGACCCTGACCCCGGGACCACCGCCCGGGCCAGAAGGGGAGCTGGGCTGGTATAATGCTAGGTTCTATTCCCTATCCCTGCCGGTGGCGCGAGCACTACATGGCCAACGAACGTCCTGCCCAGCAAAACGACATCAAGCTTCTGATCAGCAAGGGCCTGGAACAGGGCTACCTGACCTACGCCGAAGTCAATGACCACCTGCCCGACGACATTGTCGACCCGGAGCAGATCGAAGACATCATCGGCATGATCAACGGCATGGGCATCGATGTCCATGAAGTGGCGCCCGATGCCGAAACCCTGCTGCTCAACGACGGCAACACCGGTAACCGCGAAGTCGATGACACCGCGGCCGAAGAAGCTGCCGCCGCGCTGAGCGCGCTCGACACCGAAGGTGGTCGCACCACCGACCCGGTGCGCATGTACATGCGCGAAATGGGTACCGTCGAGCTGCTGACCCGCGAAGGCGAAATCGCCATCGCCAAGCGTATCGAAGAAGGCCTGGGCCAGGTCCAGGCCGCGCTCGGCACCTTCCCGGTGTCGGTCGAATCGCTGCTGTCCGATTACGAAGCCCACAAGGAAGGCAAGAAGCGCCTGGCCGAAGTGATCGTCGGCTTCAACGACCTGGTGGAAGAAGTCCCGGCCCCGGTCGTGGCTGAAGACACCAGCGATGACGCCGATGCCGACGAAGACGCCGACGAAGAAGACGGCGACGACGTCGAGGAAGAAGCCGGCCCGACCGGTCCGGATCCGGAAGAAGTCGCCCGTCGCATGGCCGACCTGGCTGCGGCCTACGCCGCCTTCAAGAAGGCGGCCGCCAAGGCCGACCGCAAGCCGTTGGCCAAGCTGCGCGATGACATGGCCGCGATCTTCGTCACCTTGAAGCTGCCGTTGCCGCTGACCGACGTGCTGGTCAAGCAGCTGCGCGACGTCATGGCCGACATCAAGGGCCACGAGCGCCGCGTGCTGAACCTGGCCACGGTCACCGCCCGCATGCCGCGCAAGGACTTCATCCGTTCCTGGGAAGGCAACCAGACCAACCTGGAATGGGTGGAAGACGCACTCAAGCGCAAGCAGAAGTGGTCCTCGGCACTGCGTGACGTGAAGGACCAGATCATTGCCGAACAGCAGTCCACCATCGACATCGAGAAGAGCACCTCGCTGGAGCTGGAAGAGCTGAAGGAAATCAGCCGGGCCATGGCCTACGGCGAAGCCAAGGCGCGCAAGGCCAAGAAGGAAATGGTCGAGGCCAACCTGCGCCTGGTGATCTCCATCGCCAAGAAGTACACCAACCGTGGCCTGCAGTTCCTCGACCTGATCCAGGAAGGCAACATCGGCCTGATGAAGGCCGTGGACAAGTTCGAGTACCGCCGCGGCTACAAGTTCTCCACGTATGCGACCTGGTGGATCCGCCAGGCCATCACCCGTTCGATCGCCGACCAGGCGCGCACCATCCGTATTCCGGTGCACATGATCGAAACGATCAACAAGTTGAACCGCATTTCCCGCCAGATGCTCCAGCAGTACGGCCGCGAGGCCACGCCGGAGGAGCTGGCCAAGGAAATGGACATGCCGGAAGACAAGATCCGCAAGGTGATGAAGATCGCCAAGGAGCCGATCTCGATGGAAACCCCGATCGGCGACGACGAGGATTCCCATCTGGGCGACTTCATCGAGGACACCAACGTGGAGTCCCCGATCGAGAACACCACCAACATCAACCTGTCGGAAACCGTGCGTGACGTGCTGGCTGGCCTCACCCCGAGGGAAGCCAAGGTGCTGCGCATGCGCTTCGGCATCGACATGAACACCGACCACACCCTCGAGGAAGTGGGCAAGCAGTTCGACGTCACCCGCGAGCGCATCCGCCAGATCGAAGCCAAGGCGCTGCGCAAGCTGCGCCACCCGAGCCGCTCCGAGCAGCTGCGCAGCTTCCTGGACATCGATTGATTTCCAGGCAGTCGCGTAAATGATAAAACCCCGCTTCGGCGGGGTTTTTTCATGTGCTGCCGCCAGCGACGGACGGATCGGGCTTGCAGTATCGCGCCGGCGCGGCGCGCCGGTCGGGGCACGCAATACGCTCAATGGGTAGGGTCGGTTCCCAAACGACCGCCGACCTCGCCCATCGGCACGGTAACGCATGACCCCAGCCGAAGATCGCTCTTTGCCCGCCCCGGCGCCTTGCCGCGCTGATCAGGCCATTGGCGCCATGTCGCACTGGCTACCTCAAGCGTTCCACGGGCCCGAACGCCTGCCAAAGGCCCTGAAGTGGGGCGTAGCACGCCCTGCTTCCGCCCGTCCCCAGTAGCAAGCCCTGCTTCGCCTCCACTACACTGTGCAACCGCAGAGGGCCTATAGCTCAACGGTTAGAGCAGAGGACTCATAATCCTTTGGTTCCAGGTTCGAATCCTGGTGGGCCCACCACATCCGATCTCTGATAGCGATGTGTGTTCCTTGAACCACGAGATGGCCGCTTTGGCCAACTTATGATTCTCAAAGAACCAAAATATGTCCGACTGGAAGCCGGACCTAGCGCCTGCTCTGAAATCGAATTTGGCCGCGGACCTGGCTTTGAGGCAATTTGCTGGGAGAGAGCTGGATGCGAGTGGGCTCTACTTCTATCGCGCGCGGTACTATCATCCAAGCATGGGGCGTTTCATCTCGGAAGATCCGTTGCACCTGAATGGTGGCCTGAGCTTCTATGCTTATGTTGGCGGCGACCCAATCAACAGGGTCGATCCGCTGGGTCTGGTGGAAGTACATTATCAAGGCAATGTCGATGCCTCTGGTCGGTGCGGATTCAATGACCAATGCCTGCCGATCCGATCCGGTAAAGTGCGCAGAGCTTATCGAGGATCTTGGTGCGCCGTCGTGGGGTGTTGACTGATGGATATCAGGAAGTATCTGGATCTCATGCAGTTCGACCCCAAGTGGATGGAGTATGGGTTGGTGCCACTCGATCATTTGGCTGAGCTCATGGCCACCTACCAGCCTGGGATGGAAGAGGCCTCCGAACACGACAGAAATAGCGTGTTCCATTGGTGGTTGATGCGCTCTCCTTCCAAGGAGACGCTTATCAGATTGGTGGAACTCTCATTTCTCGATTCTGACCAGGTGATGGCCTCTGATATCAGACTGCGTATTGTCGGTAGCGCATGCTTTGACCAGGACGTGGAGCAATCTATCCGAGAAGGTCTGGAGCTATCGGGGTCAGTGCGCGGGGGCTGATGTAAGGGCTTGCGCGTCTGGCAGATGTGCGGCCAGCATTTTGCCGAAGAGGTTTCGATCCATGGTTTCGTCATCAGTTGTTGCGCCATTGCAATCGATGCCGGTCGATACCATCGACGCGGCCAGGCGCTCCTAAGCAAGCAGCGCCAATGCGTCTGCGCGAAGCCCATTCGCGAGGCAACACGGGAAATGGAGGTCCAGCCGTAGACCCGGACGTGTCCGGGCGCGGCATGCGGGCCTTGCCGGTCAACGGAAAGGTCGCGAGGCCTGACAGATGGGAGTGCGCTGTGATGGAAGCACAGGTGGAGCGCGGTGTTGGCTCTGTCCAGGGTCAATCGGAGAGGAAGGCGCGGCGATGATGCGTGCGCCATCGAGGTGGAGTTGGCTGCTCTTGACTGCGTGGATAGTGCTGCCGGCAATGCTCTGGTGGTGCGCGACGCTGCTGGATAACCTGCACTTGCTCATACTCCACCAGGCGTACTATCTGCCGCTTGGGAGTTGGATGGGTGAGCCTTTCTTCCGGCCTGACTCCGAAGTAATTTTCTTCGTAATGCCTGCAGGTCGGTTATTGACGGCTCTCGTTTACGCGGGCATCGCGTGGATGTTGATGGTGGTCTGGCGACGCTGGCGAAGGCGTCGCCGCTAACGGCCACGAGGGCACGGGTCTCCCCATGACCCGCGGCCGCACTGACCGCCGCCATGCTCGCGTCCGCCTGCAGCGAAGCGGCGTTGCCGACGCCAGCGACCGCCTGCCGGCGCACAGTCAAGGCAATGGGCTGGGGCCCCTGCCGATGGTCACGTTGTGGAACCTCCGACGCCATGCTCGAATCGGGCAAATCGTTCGTCACGGAGCATGTCGGATGTCCTTCAGATCCAACGCCACACACTTGGTGTACATCGCGATTCTCCTACTGGTGCCACAGTGGGCCACCGGTCAGCCAGGCGGACCGACGCGTCAGGCGCCTCCGTTGGTGACCGTGAGCTATGAGGAAGCGTTCGATCTGTTCAATCTGCTGGACAACCTTCCTGATTGGCTGCCGGGGTACACCAACGCGATCTACCAGCAGGACTGGGAGCGCAGGTTTGGGCTGGACGTGGAGGATCGTGCCGCGCTCGCGGCTTATGGGCAGTTTCGCCAACGAACTTCCCCCATGGCCCGGAATGACGACGGAGAGCGGCCCTTGGCTGATCGCCTCCTCGCTGGGAGCGATACACGCATCGGCGACCCATATACCGCTTACTTCCAGAACGCGGCGTCATTCACCGCCGCCACCGAGGCCGCCATCGCCGCGCAGGCCCCGGGTGAGCAGGCGTTGTTACGGCGCTACTACGCCCGCTTTGCGCCCCACGCGCGGGAGGTGTTGGCCGGGGAGGATCGTTTCAGCCGGCAACAGGAGGCGTTGACCAGGGAACTGGCGGCACCGGAGGCCGCTGCCTTTGCCACTCGGATGCGCACCTTCTACGGCGCCAATTCCGCGCCCGTCTTCAATGCGAGATTCGTGTGGTGGCCGTACTCGAACCGCACCCAGGCCAAGCTGCGCGGTGGCTCCATCGTGCTGTTCTCGGACTGGGCCGTTGAAGACGACTGGGCGCCGATAGTGCTGCATGAGTACGCGCACTTTCTGTCGGCTGGTCAGCCCGCGGCCAGCCGCGAGGCGTTGGCTGCAGGGTTCGCGCGGCTATGTCCCGGTGCCTTGGCCCTGCCCAACCCGTTGAACGCACTCGAAGAGCCGTTGGCCATCTACTGGGGCCAGTACCGGTTCGAACAGGAAGTGCATGGAAAGGCCCTCTCCAGCGACTCGTCGTGGTATTTCCAGCCCCATGCCGACCGCGCCGCCAAAGCCATTGCCGCCGCGTTTCCAGCTGACCAACCAGCACCGATGCTTGCCGTTGGGCCGTTATTGGAGGCCGCCGCATCTACCTGCGAATAGGATCACCGGCAGGGGTCGCTCACCGCTGCGGTCGGCGGCGGTGTCAAGCGATAGGCCATGGTGGTGCATCCAGGTAACGGCCTGCCGATGTGGGTAGCCACCTGCCTGCTCAGGTGAAGGAGCAACGCTTCGTGCATGGGGTGTTCATGATCTGAGCCTGACTTCTATGGTCACGTGCACGAGCTCTTCGTGAATGCTCAGCGCGCTCCTGAAGTAGTCGGCAGATACCGGCGACTCCGTCACCAGCGCCAGAATGCAGGCGTAGTGATTGCGGCCCACACGCCAAACGTGGATGTCCTCGATCTGTGCAGGGATCTGCGACTCGGCAATGACCTCCCGCACCTCATCGACAACGTCGGCGTCCATTTCCGCGTCCAGCAGCACCTTGCCTGAGTCCCGCAGCAGTCCGACCGCCCAGACGGTGACGAGCACCGCGCCCGCAATGCCCATCACTGGGTCCAGCCAGGACGCACCCCAGAGCTTGCCGCCAAACAGCGCAACGATGGCCAGCACGGAGGTAGCCGCGTCTGCCACAACATGGATGTAGGCAGAGCGCAGATTCAGGTCGTGCGCATGGCCGCCGTGATCATGATCGTGGGCGTGGTGTTGCCCATGGCCGTGCCCGTGCCCGTGATCATGTCCATGATCGTGATTGTCCTTCAGCAGCCAGGCGCAGATCAGGTTCACCGCCAGACCGACGAAGGCGATCGCGATGGCCTGGTTGTAATGAATTTCGGTCGGAGCCAGCAGGCGGTTGACCGATTCGAACGCCATGATCCCAGCCACGCCCAGCAGCAGGATCGCGCTGGTGTAGCCGCCCAGCACTTCGACCTTCCAGGTACCAAAGGCAAAGCGCGGGTTGCTCGCATGCTTGCGTGCGAAGGCATAGGCAAACGCCGACAGGCCCAGGGCCAAAGCATGGGAGCTCATGTGCCAGCCGTCGGCTAGCACTGCCATCGAGTTGTACCACCAGCCGCCGAGGATCTCTACGACCATCATGACCGCCGTGAGCCAGAAGGCCCGGCGGGTGTTCAGTTCCGCAAGGGGGTTGCCTGTTCCGAACTGATGGGTGTGATTCCGCGAGGGGTGGATGCTGCCGGTCGATTCGTTCATAGGGGAGGGGGGTATGCACGGGTACCCCTGCAGGGTATACCATTTATGCATGTCGCATATCCACGCCAACCCCAAAAAGCTTCTTGCCCGCGTCCGGCGCATCGGCGGGCAGGTCGCTGCCCTGGAACAGAGTCTGATGAACGGTGCTGAGTGCGTGGATGTGCTTACGCAGATCGCCGCAGCCCGGGGAGCTATGCACGGCTTGATGCTGGAGGTGCTGAACGACCACCTTCATGCGCACATCGCCGATGAGCCGGAACAGGCTGCGCGCACTGCCGAGATAGAAGCGGTTACCCAGCTGATGAAGACCTACTTCAAGTAGCTCCCCAACCCTCTCCGGTTTAGAACGGCCCCGCCAACGCTGCTTGCCGTGGGGCCGCTATTGGAGGCCGCCGCGTCGACCTGCGAATAGGATCACTGGCAGGCTGCCGCTCTGGCCACGGGAGAGCCACAGACATCCGGGAGCATGCGTCACCTCTTACGCAACCTTATCGTACGCGTCCAAGTGGTGACCGCACTCCTGAGCCTCCCATCCCAGCATCGCCAGCCCTACCGTCTTCGGAATGGGGCGCTCACCACTGCGGTAGTACGCCAGCATGCGGCGACTGATGCCAAGCGCGTCGGCGGCGGTGTCAAGCGACAGGCCATGGTGGTGCATCCAGGTAACGACCTGCTGATGTGAGTAGCCACCTGCCTGCTCAATTGCCATTGCACGCAGGTTGTCGCTGGCCAGAGTCAGATCATCGTCACCGGCGAAGATTACGCCGCGGTTCCACTCATCAGGCGACACGGCACGGAATATGTTCGGATCGGCAAGCCTCGCAAGCGAGGGATGCTTGTTGATTACCTCTCGGAGATCAACAACTACATCAATGCCGTCACCAAACTGCAGCCCGAGGCGACCAGGTGCCAAGGCAGTGACGTTTCGAATCACAAATTGTGGCTGGCTCATGGATTCAACTCCTCCCACTTGGCGCTGAGAACTTGCAGGTTTGCCCCAGCCCACGCGAGGGCTTCGGCTAGTTCGCGAGGCTTGATGGAGCCGGACATTCCCGAATGGCCTGCCTGCGGCCACTGTCCATGAAGCGGGCTCTGGCGGCAGCCGATCATCTGGTACGCAATCCATTCGCGTAAGAGTGCCTCGTTCGTGGACGAACCGGCATCAAGGCATGCTAGGTTGAGGTCGTTGTCCAGCAATTCCAATCACGCAGTACACAGCGTATTTGTATGTAAACCTGAGGGCGGTGCAATGCAAAGTATTGAATCGTACGGCGTAAATGCATGGTACTTGCCTTCGGCTGACGGGGTGAGGCTCTTGCCGATCTAACCTCCGATCTGACCACCATGGAGCCATGACTTTTTCCGTATGCGGAGCTTCTTGGTGGAAAACGTATGCCTGCAGGCCGCGTAAAATTTATGCTTCTACGAACAGCCTCCCCTGCATACGTCTATCGCGTGGAGAGTTGTGGCAAGCCGCATGTCGCGAAAGGCCGGCGACGACAGTGCACGCTTCACATTTCGTGCGGGCCGCTGATACCCCGCGCACAGATCGATGTCCGCCGCGTTGACGCGCGGTCCTCTCAAGAACCAGAATGGCATCGTCACCGCAAAATCGGCGACCGGGATTTGCAGCCCGAAGAGTGAGGCGCATCAGCGTCCCCCCCCCCCGTTGCAGGGCGCTGGATCTCAACTGAACTGAGGAATCCCGCCATGTCATCCGAAAATCTGACCGCGCCTACGCGCACATCCGTCGACTTCACCCACTACTTCGGCCAGATCGCCGATACCCTGGAGTGGGGGAGCTCCGCCTGGCTTACGCTTGAAGAGCATCTGACTGCCAACGACACGCCGTTCGAGTCGCTTGCGCTCAGCGATGTCATTGGTGCCATTCACTCTACCCGCAGCGCACACCCTCACGCACCGGGTACCTTGGTCAACCGGTTGATCGGCGTGGACGATGTATCCAGAACGGATCTGTTCCGGGTCATCCGCGAGCTGCTGCGCATCTATGATCTGCGCATCGTGGAACTGCTGGCACTGATCGACATCCTGGAGCACTGCCCGGGAACCGTGGAAGACCTGACCATCAGGAACCTGCTGGCGTTGATCTCCGTCGTGGATGTCTACAACTCGCCGCTTACGCCTGCGGCTGTTACGGAAGCCACCAAGGCGGCTGCGGCGGTGCACTAGTGCCCTGGAGGTGTCCGCGACTGCCCAGCTGGGGCGCGGATGATGGAAATGCGGCCTGCGCAGGTTGTCGCGGGCTATGTGGAGAGTCGCCGGACCAACGGTCCGGCGCTACCGGTGTTGCTGCTACAGAGCGTTCACAACTCCGGTTCCACACTCCTGAGCCACTAGGGCAGTTCTGGAGATGGCTCATGCGTCGTATCAATGTCGCCTTGCTCGCTGCTGCCATCGCGGTTGCCGGAGCAGCAGGGTGTTCCCAGCAGAACCAGGAGGCACGCGAGAATGGTGTTCCTGTTGGCATGGCCAACCCGGCATCCGAGTACTGCGTGAAGCGCGGTGGCAAGGTCATGATCGAGAAGGACCGGGATGGCAACGAGCGGGGTATCTGCCACTTGCCGGACGGCAAACGGATCGAGGAATGGGAGTTGTTCCGGCGGGACGCTCCGAAGAAGCCGAGCTAGAGCTTTGCGCCGCCGAGCGGAAGGGTAGCTGGCTTCAGCCGGACCAACGGTCCGGCGCTACCCGTGCCTCACAGCTGAAGATCGTGAGCGGCCTACTTGATGTTCTTCCCGACTTCTTTGGCCGCACGATCAATCGTATCGGCCACCACCTTCGGCTGGGTCATGAAGACGGCATGGCTCGCAGGCACCTTGGTGATCTGCGCGTTGATGCGTTCGGCCATGTGGATCAGCATCGCCTGATCAAACGCCTTGTCTTCAGTGGCGATCACCGCCCAGCTCGGCTTGGTGCGCCACGCGGCATGCGTGAGCCTCGTACCGAACGCCGACATGTTGATCGGCACCTGCGAATCGCGCAGGAATGCCGCGTCCCCATCGGTGGTGTCATGCGCAAAGCCTGCCTTGAACTTGTCGGGCTTGATGAAGCCAAAACCGTCGCTGCCGGTTTCGATCACGAACTCAGGCGTGGGCGCAAAACCGGTGTACAGCTGCGCCGTGGTCTCGCCCGCATCCGGCGCCAGCGCCGAGACGTAGACCAGCCCGGCAACGTTGTCGTGCACACCCGCTTCGGTAATCACGGTGCCGCCCCACGAATGCCCGACCAGGATGGCCGGCCCATCCTGACGATCCAGCACGCGCTGGGTGGCCTTCACGTCGTCAGCGAGCGAGGTCAGCGGGTTCTGCACAATCGACACGTGGTAGCCACGCGCGGTCAGGTCGTCGTACACCCCGCGCCAGCCGCTGCCATCGGCGAATGCGCCATGCACCAGCACGACGTTGTGCACCGGTTGGCCGCGAACGGCGTCGCTGGCCTGGGCGGGGGAGAGGGCGGCCGCCAGGGCGACCGCGAACACTGCAGGGATGAGCTTGAACATGGACGACTCCTCGGGACGGTGGGATTGCGTGGGCGGCGTTGGCCGGCAGGGCTACTTTGCCGGCCACGCGCGCACGATCAGTCGAATAAAGTCCTGATAACTTGATCCTGAGTCCAAATCTCCCCGGGCCTGCGTGCCTCACACCGTAGGCACTGTCCCGCCGTCGATGGTGTACTCCGTGCCCGAAATCGAAGCCGCGCGTGGCGAGACCAGGAACGCGATGAGGTCGGCCACTTCGCGGGGCTGCGCCGGTCGCCCCAGCGGGATGCCGCCCAGCCCGTCCATGACCCGTTTCCTGCCGCCTTCGTAATCGGTCTGTGCTTCGGCCGCGATACGTTCGACGAAGGCGACCGAGGCTTCGGTTTCAATCCAGCCCGGCGCGACCCGCACCACCCGCACCCCCTTCGGCGTGACTTCCTTGGACAGTGCCTTGCTGTAGGTGGACAGGGCGGCCTTCGCGGCGGCATAGGCGGTGGTCGCCTCGGGCAGCGGCAGAGTGCGCTGGATCGAAGTGACGTGCAGGATCACGCCGGACCCCTGCGTGATCATCGCCGGCAGCAGTGCGCGATCCAGCCGCACGGCAGGCATCAGATTGAGGTCCAGCGCGTTGGCCCATTCGGCATCGTCCAGCGCGGCGAACCCGCCGGCAGGTGCCGATGAGCCGCCCACCACGTTGATCAGCACGTCGATGCCGCCGAGGTGATGCAGTGTTGCCCCGCCGGCCTGGCGGGCGCCTTCAGCGCTGGCGAGATCTGCTTCCATGTAATGCACACCCTTGATGGGCGCGTGCGGCAAGGTACGCGCTGTTGCCACCACGCGTGCGCCCAGTCCCGCCAGCAGCTCGACCACCGCCGCGCCAAGCCCGCGCGTGCCGCCGGTAACCAGCACGCGCTTCCCGGTCAGTTGCAGATCGAAGTTCATGCCCCGATCTCCAGCCGGGCGATTTTTCCGCGCTCCAGGGTGAAGGCGTAGCGCAGGTCCAGCGGGCTGCCGGGGAAATTGCCGGCCACGGTGCTGGTGACCAGGTAGCTGCGGGCATGCTGCTCCAGCGCGTGCGGCGTGGCGGTGTAGCTGTAGCGGGCGGCGGCATCGGTCTTCCACGCCTCGATGGCCGCAGGCCCGGCATGGGTATGGCCCTCGTCCAGCACCACCCCGTCGCGGGTGAAGCAGCGGGCCACGGCCGCTGCGCCCTGGCTGTCGGCGTGGAAGTAGGCGGCTATCGGCTCGGGCAGGTTCAGGTCTTTCATGGCAGTGCTCCAGTGGGTTCGGGGTGGAGCAAGCGTGAGCCGATCTGGAGGGTAAGAGAATCGCCTATGATCGGATCAGACCATGTAGGGAACAGTGCACAATGCGCGGCGCTGAATTCACGGAACTCAAGGCCTTCGTGGCGGTGGTGGATCGCGCCAGCTTCGCCCGGGCGGCCGATCACCTGGGCCTGTCCCGGTCTGCCCTGAGCCAGGTCATCCGCCAGCTGGAATCCCGCCTGGGCGTTCGGCTGTTGAACCGCACCACCCGCAGCGTGTCGCCGACCGAAGCCGGGCGCCGGTTGCATGAGCGCATAGCGCCGATGCTGCGCGACATGGACCAGGCGGTGGCCGAAGCGGTCGGTGCCAATGCGCGCGCGGCGGGCACGCTGCGCATCAATACGCTGAGCATGGCGGCGAAGAAGGTGATTGCCCCGCGCTTGGGCCGGTTTGCGCAGGCGCATCCGGAGGTGGTGCTGGACATCGTGATCGACGATGGCCTGGCCGATATCGCCGGTGAGGGCTTCGACGCCGGGATCCGGGTGGGTGGGCGCCTGCAGAAGGACATGGTGGCGGTGCGGCTGACGCCGGACATCGAATTGCTGGCGGTGGCGTCGCCCGACTACCTCGCCAGGTCTGGTGAGCCCAGGACACCGGATGACCTAGGTAATCACGCCTGCATCAACTGGCGTTTCCCGGGCAGCGGAAAGGTGGCGGGATGGGAATTCATCAAGCGCGGCAAGCGCGCCGAGTACGTCGGCGAGGGCCCGCTGATCTCCAACCATCAGGACATCGTGGTACCTGCTGCCCTGCAGGGGCTCGGTATCCTGTACGCCTACAATGACGACGGGATCGCCGAGGCCCTGCGCGATGGACGGCTGCGGCGCGTGCTGGCCGACTGGTCGACTACGGTGCCGGGCCTGTATCTGTACTATTCCAGCAGGCGTTACCTGCGTCCTGCGCTGCGCGCCTTCATCGACTGCCTGCTCGACCGCGACCTTGGCAGCGACGATCATGCCTTGCCTTCCCAGCCCCCCGGAGTTCCATGAGCGCCAGCATCAGCGCGTTGTCGCGCATGGCCACACTTCTCGTTGCCGTTCCGCTGCTCCTGGGAGCGTGCGGAAGGACCAGCCGCGAGACCGTTTTATCCGCCGATCCGCTGAAGGTCGTGGCGGTGACGCAGAGCACGCTGGACATCAATGTCAGCGAATACCGGAAGTACACCCGCTATGACCTGTACGTGGATGGCAAGAAGCTGTCCGACGCTGGCTTTGCAGCGCTGCTGCGGGACCCGGAAGCACTGAAGGATCCGGTCGTGCACAGCGACGTGGTGGTGCTGGATGCATCCTCCATCCTGCTGGCATCGCACAACGACACCGGTGCGCGCTGCTGGGCGACGCGGCTCTACGCCAGTGGCGGTGAGGTGCATCTTCAGAAGATCATGAAAAGCAGCATCGACTGCGCGCCCGACCCGGCGCCGCCGGGATGGTCGGCGTTTTACGATGAGGGCAGCAATCTGCTGCTGGTTCGCCACAGGCCCTTCCATGTCTACCCGATCGCAGGGTACTGGTACGTGCTCTGGATCCAGGGCGACGTCGTCGCCGTTTACCAGAAGGACCGAGAGCACGAGCGCCTGGTCGTGAGGCTGGTACGCATGTCGTCCCAACAGGCGCTGGCCGAGCAGATATTGCCGATGGACACCTACGCCGAGCCCGACTTGATGAATGCGTCACCGCAACTACGGCAGCAGTGGCTGATGGATAACTTCGCCGTGGCCACGGCACCCGCCGTGTCGCTGCAGCTGCGCGCGGACAATCGGCTCGAAACCATATCGCCGGAGACGTGGGCCGGGTACAAGGAGCTCGATCGCCTCAACCGCGAGGAGGACGCGCGCGACCAGGCCGCCGCCGCAGCCCGCGAACGGGCGTTTTACGAGGAAGTGCTGAAGGAAGAAGCGGCGAGGCAGAAGCCCACAGTGAATACACCACCCGAATTGCCGACTCAGCGCTGAGCCTTCTGCATGCCAGGCAGCGCAATCTGGTTTGCCGCACGGCGATGCTCGATCACGCGGATCACCTCATAGTCGGTCTTGGCGCCGTGCTGGGTGTGCCACTGGGTGACCTTCACCTCGCAGATCAGCACGTCACCTTTCGAGAACGACGCCTCATTGGCGTCCACGGCGGAGTGGAACGCTGCATCGGAGATTCTGGCATTGATGGTGTGATTCCCATCTGACAGCCGCCATTTGTTGTCTTCCTTGAAGGCCAGCGAGACGATGGAGAACGCCATCGTCCGGGTGTCTTCCAGGAGTGGCTCGTCTGGACCGGTCGGCGCGCAGAAGTACCTGCGTTCTTCCTCCCGCACGATCAACGCGAATGAGTGGTCGTCACCCGCAGCGAATGTGTCGATTCCTTCCCGGTCCAGCGGGGCAAGAACACGGTCGAAGGCCTGGCGGACCGGAATATCGGGTAGCAGCACCAACACCGGGTACTCCACCACAACGGCGTCCTCACCCGAATGCAGCGTGACCTGTCCTTCTTCCGTCATCTCTACGTGGGTGATCCGGCGCCCGCGCAGCCATTGCAGCACCTGGGCGACGCCGGTGTATCCGGTCTTCGCCGCCAGGCCCAGTGCGGTCAGCACAGCAGTGGCGTTGGCAATGGCGGTCATGCCCTCGCCAGCAAAGATGTCCTTCGCGGCCTGCAGCAAGCTGACGGAGGTCGTGAAGTCGACACTGAAGCTGCCTGTCTTGAAAGAGCCCTTTACATTGATCTGTGCCTTGGCGCGATCACCCTGGAGTGCGCGAACGCTGGTGTCCAGAAGGTCTGCCATCGCCATCAAGGCAGGGGCCAGTTCCCTGGCGTCCATCTCGTATGCAGCGAGCGCCGGGCCGTCATAGGTGATGCGTATCTGTGCCATGTCGTCCATGGTATCGCCCGGATTTCTGTCGGGTCACTCTGGGACGAGCGCGCCAGCATTGCCATAAGCGCTTACCCTGCGTGTGCGTAGGCAAAAAGAAGGCGCCGGACCTGCATCCGGCGCCTTGCGCAACACGGCGGCCGTTGGCCGAACGCGACATTACTTCTGCTGCAGGAACGCCAGCAGGTCCTGGTTGACCTTGTCCTTGTGGGTCTCGGTCAGCCCGTGCGGCGCACCCGGATACACGATCAGTTTGGCGCCGGGGATCAGCTTGGCCGACATGCGGCCGCCCACGTTGATCGGCACCACCTGGTCATCATCGCCATGGATGACCAGGGTCGGCACGTTGAAGCGCTTCAGGTCGCCGCGGAAGTCGGTGGCCGAGAACGCCGCGATCGAGTCATAGGTGTTCTTCTGCCCGCCCTGCATGCCCTGTACCCACCACGCGTCGATCATGGCCTGGTTGGGTTTGGCACCGGGGCGGTTGAAGCCGTAGAACGGACCGCTGGGAACGTCCTTGTAGAACTGCGCGCGGTTTTCCAGCTGCGCCTTGCGCATGCCGTCGAAGACCTCGATCGGCACGCCGCCCGGGTTGTCGGCCGTCTTCAGCATGAACGGCGGCACCGCGCTGATCAGCACGGCCTTCTTGACCCGACCGGTGCCGTGGCGGCCGATGTAGCGCGCCACTTCACCACCGCCGGTGGAGAAGCCGACCAGGGTCACGTCCTTCAGGTCGAGGGTGTTGATCACCGTGGCCAAGTCGTCGGCGTAGTGGTCCATGTCGTTGCCGTCCCACGGCTGGCTGGAGCGCCCGTGACCGCGGCGGTCGTGCGCGACCACGCGGTAGCCGTGCTCGGCCAGGAACATCATCTGCGCGTCCCAGCTGTCCGAGTTCAGCGGCCAGCCGTGGCTGAAGGTCACCACCGGGCCATCTTTCGGGCCCCAGTCCTTGTAGTAAAGCTGTACGCCATCGGCGGTGGTGAGGTAGTTGGGCGTGCGCGCGGTGCTGGCAACGGCGGTCGGGCGCGCCGGCTCGGCGGCGAGTGCGGTGGCGCTGATCTGGACGGCGAGGGCAAGCGCTGTTGCGGCTAGCGCACGGTTGAGGGTGTTCATGGGGTGGTTACCTGCGAAGAGTGGGGAGGGATGCGACAGGCGCTACTTTGGACCCCGCGGCTGGACGCGGAATGGCTGGGAGTCCTTCAAACTTGACCGCGGGTCCAATCCAGCAGGCGGGCTCAGAAGTCCCAGAACACCGGCACCCAGCGGAACGCGTCGCCGTCCACTGAAACGCGGCCGATCGACGGGAACGGAAGATGGGTAGCCACCAGCATTTCTCCGGTGCCGGCCAGGTCGTTCAACAGCTTCAGGCGAACGTGGGCCGCTTCTTCCGGGTCGTGTTCAAAACCGTTGTACCAATTCGGCTGGTCGAAGCCGACGGCGAAGATGGCATCGCCGGCGAAGGTCAGTGCGTTGCCGGCGGACGCCACCCGCACGATGCTGTGGCCCGGGGTGTGGCCGCCGGTGCGAACCACCGTCACGCCCGTTGCGATCTCCTGCTGGTCGTCGAAGGTACGCAGGTAGTCGCCGTACTCCGCCAGGAAGTGCAGGGCAGTGGCGCGCAGCGCGTCCGGGAAGCCCGGGGGCATGTTGGTGCGGCTGAAGTCGGGCGACTTCCAGAACTCCACTTCCGACGCTGCAACGTGGATCCGCAGGTCGGGCCGCAGCCGTTCCTTCACCCCGTCCACCAGCAGGCCGCCGATGTGGTCCATGTGCAGGTGAGTGATCACCACATCGGTGATTTCATCCAGGGCGATGCCGGCCGCGCCGAGGCGGCGGATCAGTTGGCCGGCGCGGGGCAGGTTGAGGTCCGGATCCATGCCCAGGCCGGCGTCGATCAGGATGCTGCGTTCGCCGCTGTGAACCACCATCACGTTCAACGCCCAGTCCAGCGCGTCGGCTGGCAGGTACATGTGTTCAAACCACGGCGCGCGTTCGGCGGCGCTGACGTTGTGGCCCAGCATCTGGGTGGGCAACGGCAGCACGCCGTCACTGACCACCAGTACCTCGATATCGCCCACCTTGAGCGCATAGCGCGAGGGAACCAGTTCATCGAGGGCGGGGGCGGGCGGCGCTACGGGGGTGTCGAGCGTAAACATGGGGGATTCTCCGGGAAGCGGCTGGCGGGCAGGGGTATTGAGGACAGCCACGGCGACAGGCCGGCAATACCAGCCTAGGCAGGCCGGGGCTGGCGCAGTAGATCCGCACGCGGGACCACGGTGTTGCCGATCAGGCAGCAATGCGGCGGAAGACCTATCCACACCCGTACCACGTGCGGCTGACTAGACTCGGCGCATGCCCACCCCGCCCTCCGTCCGCCTGGCCGACATCAACATCGAGTCCTACATCTACTTCGGTGCAGGTGCGGCCGTGGCGTGGCAGCTCGCCCATCCAGGTGTGGGGCGTGGCGTGGCGCGGCACAGCCAGACACTGCGACGCCCGTTTTCGCGGTTGCGCGCCACGATGAGCTACATCTATGCGGTGTCGCTGGGCACGGACGAAGACCGGGCCACGATTGCCCGCCACGTCAACCGCGCTCACGTACCGGTGCAGGGCGACGGTTACAACGCATTCAACCGTGATCTTCAGCTGTGGGTGGCGGCCACGCTGTACCGGGGCGGGCTTGAGATGCATGAACTGTTCGTCGGCCCGATTCCTGCGGCCAGCCGCGAGCCGCTGTATCGGGAGGCGTGGGCCTTCGGACGCACCCTGCAGGTGACGGACGAGCAGTGGCCGGCCACGGCGGATGCGTTCGACGCGTGGTGGGAGAGCCGGCAGGCGGAGCTGTGCGTGGATGAGGAAGTGCGTACCTACCTGCATGCCGTGCTGGGCAACGGTGCGCCGTGGTACCTGCGCCCGGCGCTGCCGCTGCAGGCGTTCGTCACCCGCGCCCTGTTGCCGCCGCAGGTCAGGCAGATGTTCGCGCTGCCGTGGACCGCGAAGGACGAGCGGCGCTGGGCGCGCTTCCGGCGCTGGGCGCCGCGGCTGTACTGGCTGCAGCCACGCTGGTTGCGACACCTTCCGGCGCGTTACTTCCTCGGTGAGCTGCGCCGGCAGACAGCATGAGCGAAATCTGAAAGCAGCACCGGTCACTGCATCTTCAAATACGCCTTCGCCGTGTGTGGCGAGAAACCCCGAATGCAGTCGTTGGCAACGGGTTATGGCTGTATGAAGCAGAGAGGATGCGTTGCGGACGCGGGTTCGATTCCCGCCAGCTCCACCACCTGTGCACCGCTGCGGTGCCCAGCTGAAGGGGCTGCACTGGTTTCGACGTGGCGAGCAGTCAATGTGGACAGCCCGAGAGGCGACCGACGTAATCGGCGCAAAAACTGTAATCGCCAATGCTGATTACTACGATCAGAGCGAACAGGACACCCTGCTCGCAGCGTGATTCACGCAAGCGCACGTGATTACCGAACGCGCAACCACCCCGCCGGCAACGGCGGGGTGGCTTTTCTGCGACAGGCGCCCTAGAACTTCCAGCCCACCCGCGCGTAATAGAACCCGCCGTTGAAGCCGTAGGGCGAATGCACCGGGTACTCCGCGCCGGCCACGCCGGACCACGGGTTCTTGGACGGTGTGCGGTCGAACAGGTTCTGCGCGCCCAGGCTGAAGTACAGGCCGGAATCGAACTTCCAGCCCACTTCGGCATCCACGATCAACGCGCTGCCGCCGTAGATCGGCAGGCCGCCGTCCGCCGCGGAGATCACGCCGCTGTCCAGGTGATCCTCATACCACGAGCTGTAGTAGTTGAAACGCAGGTTGGCGTTGAAGATCTGGCGCTGGTGATGGACGCTGAAATAGCCCTTGGTCTTGGGCAGCGATTTCTCCAGTTTGTACACGCGCGCTTCGTCGATGAAGTCCGGGTCGAAGCGGTCGACCTCGGTGCGGTTCCAGTTGGCGGCCAGCGAGTAAGTAGTGTCGCCCCCGAAGTGGGTGCTCTTGAAGCTGGTGACCAGGTCGACACCGGTGGTGGTGGTATCAAACGCATTGCCGAAGTAGGTCACCTGCGAGATCGAGGCCGCTTCCGGATTGCCGCCGGCCACCAGTGCCGCGCGTTCTTCCGGGGTGACCGCGAAGCTGGTGCTCAGCGCGATGCGGTCTTCGACCTTGATCTGGTAACCGTCCAGGGTGATCAGCCAATCGCCTTCGGTCCACACCGCACCCAGCGAGACGTTCTTCGATTCTTCCGGGGTCAGCGGCTGGGCGCCCTTGAGCTGGGCGATGGGATTGGTCGGCGGCAGGGTGGCGATGTCTTCCAGCGCGGTGCCACCGAACACGGTGCTGATCTGGCTGATGTTCGCCTGGCCGGGGGTCGGGGCACGGAAGCCGGTGTTGTAGGCGCCGCGCAGCGCGAAGTTCTCGTTGAAGTCGAAGCGCGCGGTGACCTTGCCGTTGGTGGTGCTGCCGAACGAATCGAAGTCTTCGAAGCGCAGCGCGCCGGCCAGCAGCAGGCGCTCGGTGACCTGCGCTTCCAGGTCCGCATAGGCGGCCCAGTTGCGGCGGTCGAAGGTGCCGGCGGTACGCGTGCTGAAGCCGTTGAAGCCGTTGGAGCCCAGCGCGAAGCCCTGCTCGGTCAGCGGCCCGATCGCGGTCGACGGACCATCGCCGGGACTGATTTCGAAACTCTCCTCGCGCCACTCGGCACCCATGGCCAGGCGCAGCGGCTGGCTGGTGAAGCTGGTGGCGATATCGCGGCTCACGTCGATGTTGGCGCTCTTCTCGGTCTGCGTGTTGCCGCCGGGGCGGAAGTACAGGCCGGCCGGCTGGTCCGGTCCAAGCGAGGCATTGACGGTGTTGTAGATGATGAACTCGATATCGTTGCGGCCCCAGGACCCGCTCACGTCCCAGTACCACTCGCCCCAGTTGCCCTTGGCACCGGCGTAGATGGAGCTGTCTTCCAGCTTGCCGCCGAAGCGCGGGGTGAAACCGCCCGGCAGGCTGGACAGGAAGGTGTAGCAGTTGGCGGGCAGGGCAGCGACCGCGCCGCTCACCGTGCTGTACGGCAGCAGGTTGCCACCGCCGTCGCGCAGCGCGATGGTCGGGCAGGCGCCGGCCCCGGTGAGGTTGCCGACCAGCAGCGTCTCGCCGCCGTCGTTGGAATAGACGCCCGAACGCGCGGTGGGATCGCGGAAGTAGAACCCGCCGTCCACATCGCGCTTGGCGTAGTTGCCGAACAGGTAGAAGTCCACGCTGTCGGTGGTGAGGCCCAGGTTGGCGACCAGCTTGAGGTCATCGTCCACCTTCGGCGATCCCCAGACCTGCGCCGGCTCACCGACACCCGGGTATCCGGCTGCGATGGCGGCCGCCGCGTCATCGCGCTGCACGCTGCGCGAGGTGTCGTCGACCTTGCGCCACTCGGCGGTCAGCGTGGCGAAGCCGCGCTCGGTCAGGGGCAGGCCGATCTGCGCCGAGTACTGGGTGGTGAGTCCGTCGCCCTCGTAATACTTGCCGGTGAACACTTCGGCGGTGCCACCTTCGCGCAGCTTCTTCAGCCCGAAGTTGATCACCCCCGCGATCGCATCGGAACCATACTGTGCCGCAGCGCCGTCGCGCAGCACGTCCACCTGCTCCAGCGCGAGCGAGGGGAACACCGAGAGATCGGGACCCTGCGAGCCATCGGACAGGCCATGGCCAAGGAACGTGATGACCGCCGCGCGGTGGAAGCGCTTGCCGTTGACCAGCAGCAGGGTGTTGTCCGGCGGCAACCCGCGCAGGTTGGCCGGGCGGATGAGGCTGGCTGCGTCGTCGATGGGAATGGTGCTGACGTTGAAGGAGGGCACCAGCACCTTCAGCTGGTCCAAGGCGTCGGTCGCGCCCTGGTTGCGGAATTCTTCGCCGCTGATGATGTCGATCGGAACCGCGGAAGAAGAGACGGTGCGGGGCTTGGTGCGGCTGCCCAGAACCGAGACAGTGTCCAGGGTCGATGTCTCAGGTGTTGCCGGCGGGGTGCTGTCCTGGGCCACCGCGATGGAACTGGTGAGCAGCAGCGCGGCGGCCAGTGCCGCCTTTACTGCAGATGCCAAGGGCGAGATTGCGGTTGGAGCGTGAACACACTTGCCAATGCCGTCGTTCATGCATGCACCTTGCAGTCGGGTTGTAGGTCGGTGATCTCGTCAGGTCTTCATTTGGTTGGTGCTCCTTGCGTGCCAGAGGGCCTGGTGCGCTGCACAAAGAATTAACAGAACGTAAACAGTACTGCAACGTATCTTTCGTTTTGACGTCATATCCGAGACGCAGGGCACGTCATGAGGCGAATATGTGGACTATTCGCCTCATCCAATGAGGCGAATAGGTGGTTTAATCGACTCAGTACGCTGAATAGGGTGGTCGGAACATGACGACGATGTGGATCTGGCAGCGACCGGATTGGCCAACGTTCCGCTGGGAGCAGGCGTCGCTGGCGCCACTGCTTCGGGCCTGCGTGCAGGCGCAGGGTCACCTGGTCGGATTGGCCAGCGCCGAAAGCGAGCCTGAGCGCGCCGACGACGCGCTCGACACGCTGCTGGCCAGTGTCATCACTTCATCGGCGATCGAGGGCGAGCGCTTGAACGTAGCCTCGGTACGCTCCTCGCTTGCACGACGCCTTGGCATGGATGCACCGGTGGCGATCAGCGCGCGCAGCGAGGGCCTTGCCGACCTGACCCTGGATGCCATCACCCAGCACGACCAACCGCTGGACCTGCAACGCCTGCTCCAATGGCACCGCTGGTTGTTCCCCGCGGATGACAGCTTTCTTCCGTCCCGGATCCGGGTTGGAACCTTGCGGGGCACCGAGCCCATGCAGCTTGTTTCGGGGCGCATCGATCGGCCCACGGTCCACTTCGAGGCGCCGCCCCGGGAGGGCCTGGACGCACAGGTGGAGACCTTCTTGGCGTGGTTCGCCGCGAGCCGTGATGACGCAACCCTGGATCCGCTGCTGCGAGCAGGTATCGCGCACTTCTGGTTGATCACCCTGCATCCCTTCGACGATGGAAATGGTCGCCTCAGCCGCGCGGTGACCGATCTCGCACTGGCGCAGGCCCAGCCGCAGGTGATCCGGTTCCACGCACTGTCGGCGAGCATCCTGCACGACCGGGCTGGCTATTACCGGGTCCTTGAAGCCGCTCAGAAGGGCGATCTGGACATCACCGCCTGGCTGGAGTGGTTCCTGTCCACCCTGCAGCACAGCCTGGTGCAGGCGATCCATCGCATCGATGCGGTGCTCGCCAAGGCGCGGTTCTGGCGGCAGCATCGCCAGCTGGTGCTGTCTGCCGCGCAGATGAAGGTCCTCAACCGCCTGCTTGATGGCGGCGAACGCGGATTCGAAGGCGGAATCAACAGCAGTCAGTATCAGGCGGTGGCGAAGGTCTCGCGCGCAACCGCCTCGCGGCACCTTGCGGAACTGGTGGAACTGGGATGCCTGCGGCGCCTGCCGGGAGGCGGGCGCAGCACCCGTTACCAGATCAGCGACCGCCCGTTGGCCGAGTCCGTGTCGCAGGAACGCTGAGGCTCAGGGCGTTTCCAGCGACGCCTGCAGCGCGGTTGCCAGCGCGGCATCGCCGTTTACCAGTGCTTCCCAGCGCAGGTCCAACCCCTTGCGGTGCCCTTTGCGGACCAGCTTCAGGCCTTCCGGATCCACCGTGAGCGTGTAGCTCTCGTCGCCGATCAGGACTTCGCGGCGCAGCGGTTTGTCGAGGGGCGTCATGGCAGCCGGCACGAGGGGAGGGTGGCCCAAGCGTAGCGCCGGCCGTGTGTGACGGGCGTTACGCGGCGGACGCCGAGGCGACGCCAACGACGTGCGCGATGGCGCGCTCCAGCAGGCCGCGCACGGCACCGGCAGACAGATCGGGATCGCGTACCGCGCGCATGGCCAGCCCCTCCACGGTGATCCGGAACAACAGGGTGCGTGCCTGCAGGTCGGCTTCATCGATGGAAACGCCGCGGGCCTGGTCGTGCTGTCTCAGCCAGGCACGGATGTTCTCCGTGGCAGCCTTGTCATGCCGGCGCAGGACCTCTGCCACCAGCGGGTCGCGCTGCGCCTCGGCAGTGATTTCCGCGTACAGCGCAACATTGGCGATGGCCGTGTCGTGACGCCCGATCGACTCGCCGCGTGCCCACAGCTGGTAGCACGTGAGCAGCGCATCGACCAAGCTCAGCGATGCCGGCATGTGCCCGATGGAATGGCGGTCCGCTTCCAGCTGGCGCTCGATGAGCGCCAGGATCATGCCGCGCTTGTTCTCGAAATAGCGGTACATCAGGCCTTGGCTGATCCCCGCCTGCACCGCGATGGTACTGATCGAAGCAGCATGGAACCCATGCGCGATGAAGCAGTGTTGCGCGGCATCGAGAATGCGCGTGCGCTGGCTTTCGGCGCGGGCCTGGGCGGCGGTGGGGGCATCGGAACGGGGAGGATCGGTCGGCGTCATTGTCGGTTGGTGTGGTCGTCCATCTCTACAGGGTAGACCATCGCCAGTGAGAATGAACGGTCATTCATTTGTCATTCGGGGTGCGCAGACTGCGCCGGCTGGCCCACCCCTCACATGACCGGACCCCCATGCGTCTCTCCCTCACCCGTGTCGCCCTGCGTCGGCAGGTGCTTGCCCTCTCCATCGCTGCGGTGCTGCCGTCGCTGGCCTTCGCCGACGCGACCGTGCCGACCGATGCCACTGCCGACGTGGTCGCGCTGGACCAGGTGGTGGTCACCGCCCAGAAGCGCGCGACCAACCTGCAGGAAACACCGATCTCGGTGACCGTGTTTGATGCGGGCATGCTGAAGGACCGCAGCGCCATTTCGCTGGGCAGCCTCGCCGATGGCTCGATTCCATCGCTGCGCGTGACCCCGTTCGCTACCCGCAGTTCGGCACTCAACATCGGCATCCGTGGCATCGGTGCATCCAGCGACGCCAACCAGCCCGCGCGCGACGCGGGCGTGGGTGTCTACGTGGACGGCGTGTTCCTGGGCCGTTCGCAGGGCCTGGGCACCATGCTTTACGACGTGGAGCGCATCGAGGTGCTGAAGGGGCCGCAGGGCACGCTGTTCGGCCGCAACACCGAAGGTGGCGCGATCAGCATCGTCACCAAGGCGCCGACCGGCGAATTCGGCGGCACGGTCAGCGCCGGCGTGTCCAACTACAGCGGCTACAACAGCGGCCTGCACCTGGACCTGCCCAAGGTCGGCGATGTCAGCGTCAAGATCGATGCAGTACAGGCCAAGCGCGGCGGCACCACCGACAACCCCATGCGCGGCGAACAGGACTTCAACAGCTACGACAAGCGCGGTGCGCGCATCAGCGCGATGTGGGAGCCCAGCGACAGGTTCTCGGCGCTGTACGCGTTCGATCGCTCGTATGACGCGACCACGCCGTACCACACCCAGGTGCTGGTGCCCGGCGCCTACCTGAGCCCGCTGCAGAAAGCCGGTGCCAGCGAAGACCGTCGCGACAGTTCGATCCTTGGTGGGCCGCAGGAGGACAACATCGGTCGCACCAGCGGCCACCTGCTCAACATGAGCTGGGCGCTGAGCGACAGCCTGGACCTCCGCTCGATCAGCTCCTACCGCGAACTGGAGCAGGGGCAGTTCGACATGGGCCTGGTGGATGCCATCTCCGCCTATGGCGGCGCCAACACGCCGTTCGGTCGCTACAGCCTGGCCCAGGTGTACCAGCACCAGTACAGCCAGGAGTTCCAGCTGGTCGGCAATACCGCGCAGGTGCAGTACCTGGTCGGCGCGTTCTACTACCACGAGACCGCCGGCGACAACGCGCAGACGCCCAACATGCTGCTGTGGGGGCCGGGCGGCAACAGCTACACGCTCAATCCGGCGACCAATCCGCTGAACCTGGCCAACGTGCGCATCGACCGCGCCAGCAAGGCGTGGACCGACAGCCTGGGCATCTTCGGGCAGGCAACCTGGACGCCTGCCGCGCTGGACAAGCTGCACCTCACCGCTGGTGGCCGCTACACCCGCGATGACAAGAACGGCAGCCTGTACATCGTCAACGGTGCGGCCACCGCACTGACCTTCGACGATGCCTGGGGCCGCTTCGACCCGATGCTCAACGTGGCCTATGACCTGGGCGACAGCAGCATGGTGTATGCCAAGTACAGCACCGGCTTCAAGGCCGGCGGCGCGAACTCGCGTTCCACCACCTACACCGCTTTCGATCCGGAAGAGGTCACCGCGCTCGAGCTGGGCTTCAAGTCGCAGTTCTGGGACAACCGCGCGCGGCTGAACCTGGCGCTGTTCGACTCCAGGATCGAACACAAGCAGATGGACTTCACCCTGCCTTTCGACCCCAACAGTGGCGAAACCCGCACCACCATGGTGACCACCAACGCGCAGGGCAGGAGCACCTCGCGCGGCGCCGAGCTTGAATTCAGCATCATGCCGGTGGACAACCTCACCCTCGGTTTCACCCACGCGTATACCGACATCGACGCGCTGACCACCACCGACCCGTTCGGTGCCGGGGTGGAGGTGACGGTGCAGCCGCTGTTGGCGCCCCAACATGCGAGCAGCGCGTCGGTGGACTACTGGGTGCCGTTCGCCAACGCCTCGGCGCTGAAACTCCACGTCGATGGCAACTGGTCGGATGGGTACTACACCAGCGAGTACGACCAGATGCTCACCGACAGCTCGTTCGTTGTGAATGCCCGCGTGGCCCTGGTGGACATGCCGCTCAACGCCGACGGCGCGAGCCTGGACGTTTCGCTGTGGGCGCGCAACCTGCTCGACGAGGAACACCTGTTCTACAAGCTCAACAACGCCGCGCTGGGCCAGTCCGGCATCTTCAACGACCCGCGCACCTACGGCCTGGAACTGGCCGTGCACTTCTGATCCCCGGAGCCCACAGATGAATGCCATGAACCCGTACACCCTGAGCCTGGCCGTCGCACTGGCGCTGTCGCCGCTGCTGGCTACCGCCGCGGCACCGGTCGCCGCCGACAAGGCTGCGCCTGCTGTCGGCGCGCCGCGTTCGACCGCACCGGCCAACGTCACCCCGCGAGCCGAGGACGCGCAGCGCGTACTGCCGCTGGAAGGCGCATGGAACGTGCGCACCTTCGCTGGCCTGCAGGGACGCAACGGTCCCATTCCAGCGATGGCCTTCGTCCGCACCGCCGACCTGAGCCGGCTGACCGCCGCCGACCGCGACCGGCTGGCTGCGGCCGGGGTGAAGCTGGACATCGATCTGCGCACCGGCGACGAGGAACAGCAGTCGCCCGACGTGCTGGCCCGGGACCCGCGCTTCGACTACCAGCGCATCTCGCTGATGGGTACCGAGAAAATGGACCTGGGCAGGATGATGACCAGCTTCCCGGATACCCTCGGCGAAGCCTACGTGCAGTGGCTGGACAGCAACAAGCCGCAGTTCCTGCAGGTATTCCAGCGCATTGCCGCGCAGCAGGACGGTGCCGTGCTGTACCACTGCACTGCAGGCAAGGACCGCACCGGCGTCATCTCCGGCATCCTGCTCGACCTGGCCGGCGTGCCGCGCGCGGACATCGTGCACAACTACGCGGTGTCGGCGCATTACCTGGAAGGCCAGCCCAAGGACAGCGCGATGAACGCGCAGATGCAGGCGCTGATGCAGCAGCACCCGGACATCGCCAGGAAGATGGCCGGGATGGGCGGTACCGCACCGGCCAACATGGAGATGTTCCTGGATGCGCTGCACGCGCAGTACGGCGGCGCGCAGGGGTTCCTCAAGGCGGTCGGGCTCAGCGATGCCGAGATCCACAATCTGCAGGTGCGGCTGGGCCAGGCCGGCTGAGATCCCGTTGCATTGCAGGCGTGCGGCCCCGGGGATGCCGGGGCCGCGGATCGCTCCGCTCAGCTGCGGGGCAATTCCTGCAGCGACTGTCGGATCGATCCGGCCAGGTCGCTGCGGGTGAACGGCTTGGACAGGATGGCGACGTTGCGACCGACCGCCCCGCTGGCGTCGATATCGCGCGGATAGCCCGAGGTGAACAGCACGCGCAGCCCCGGCTGGTGCACCAACGCGCGCCGGGCCAGCTCCCAACCGGACATGCCCGGCATCACGATGTCCGAGAACAGCAGGTCGACCTCGACGTCGGTACGTTCCAGCAGGCGCATTGCCGATGCGCCATCGTGCGCTTCCAGCACGCGATAGCCCAACTGCCGAAGTGTATCCACGGTGTAGGCGCGGACGTCGTCGTTGTCTTCGGCCACCAGTACAGTGGCCTCGTCCTGCGCTTCGTAGCCGCCCAGCGCCGATCCCTCGGCGAGCGGCTGGCTCGGCAGCGCGGCGGTCGACCGCGGGAACAGCAGGGTGATCGAGGTGCCGACACCGACCACCGAGTCCAGCACCACGTGGCCGCCGGACTGCTTGGCAAAGCCGTACACCATGGACAGGCCCAGCCCGGTGCCGCGGCCGACTTCCTTGGTGGTGAAGAAGGGCTCGAACACCCGCGCCATCACCTCGGCCGACATGCCCTCGCCGTTGTCGCGCACGCGCAGCATCACGTACTGGCCGGCGGGCACGTCGGGGTTCTGGGTGGTGAAGTCCTCGTCCAGGTGGGCGTTGTCGACCTCGATGGTCAGTCGGCCGCCATGCGGCATCGCATCGCGGGCGTTGACCGCAAGGTTGAGTACCGACGCCTCCAGCTGGCTGGGGTCGATCTCCACGCACCACAGGTCCGGGCTGTGCACCACTTCCAGCTGCACCAGCTCGCCGAGCGCGCGCCGCAGCATGTCCTGCATGTCGCGCAGCTGCAGGTTGAGGTCCACCGGCACGCTCTTGAGCGGCTGGCGGCGCGAAAAGGCGAGCAGCCGTTGGGTCACGTTGGCCGCACGCATCACGCCCTTCAGCGCGTTGTCCAGCGCGCGCGCGGAATTGCCGGCCGCATCGCCCAGCCGGTCGGTGAGCAGTTTGGCGTATTCGACGTTGCCGGCGATCACGGTCAGGATGTTGTTGAAGTCGTGCGCGATGCCGCCGGTGAGCTGGCCGACCGCTTCGATCTTCTGGCTCTGGCGCAGAGCTTCCTCGGCCTGGCGGCGCGCGGTGGTTTCGACCGCTTCGGACACCACCGCGGTGATCGCGCCCTGGTGGTCGAGCAGCGGCCGGAACGAAAATTCGAAGGTGCGCACGCCGGTCGGCAGGCGCAGTTCCAGTTCGTGGCGGGACGCATTGCCGGCGGCCGCCTCGAGCACGGCCTGGCAGACGATGGCTGGCACGCCGTCGGTATCGGCGAACCAGGCCGACTCGCAATAAACGGCGCCCCGCACCTCGTCCTTGCTGGCCAGGATGGCGGCCAGCGAAGCGGAGTTGGTGTCGATGATGCGACCGTCCAGGGTCAGCAGGTTCTGATGCTGGAAGCTGGACTCGAACAGGGCCTGCAGCCGGCTTTCGCTGCGGTGCAGGGCAGAGGTGCGTTCGCTTACCTGCCGCTCCAGCGATTCGTTGCTCGCCTTCAGCAACGCCTGGGCGTGTTTGAGCTCGGTGATGTCGCGCGCCATGGCGTAGTAGCCCATGACCGACCCGTCGGCATCCAGCTCGGGAACGAAGTCCACCTGGGCGTGGCGCGGGGCGCCTGCGCGGCGGTGGGTGAGGGCCTCGAAGCTGACCTTCTGGCCGGACAGCACCTTGTCGAAGTGCTCCTGCAGCAGCTGGAAGCCGTCGTCCCCGACCAGGTCGCGGGCATGCAGGCCGACCACGTCTTCCGGTGCCATGCCATGCCATTCGACGTAGGCTTGGTTGGCGAACCGGTAACGGTGCCCGCGGTCCAGGTACGCGATCAGGGCCGGCAGCGAATCGGTGATGAGGCGCAGGCGCTGGCTGCTTTCCTGCAGTTCGCTCTCCACCCGGCGCAGGCGGCGGCGCTCCTGGGCTTCCCTGATCGCGCGCAGCACAGCTTCGGGCAGTCGCTGCAGCCGCGACTTGACCACGTAATCGCGCGCGCCGCGCTTGAGCGCTTCCACCGCCAACTCTTCGGTCAAGGTGCCGGAGACGAAGATGAAAGGCACTTCAGGGGCCAGCTCGCCCGCCAGCACCAGGGCCAGGTCGCCACTGAAACCGGGCAGCACATGGTCGGCCAGGATCACGTCGAACTGCTGCGTGGCCAGTGCATCGCGCATGCCCTGGTCGGACCAGGTGCGTTCGACCGTGAACGGCAGGCCGGCACGGCTGAGCTGCAGGGTGATCAGCTCTGCATCCAGCGCGCTGTCTTCCACCATCAGGATGCGGATCGACCTGCCGGTTGCATCCTCAGCCATCTTTTCGACTCTTGGCGCCGAACAGCGTGCCATGCGGCGGCGGTTGGTTGGTGATGCCCCAGAACATGCCCAGGCCCTGGATGGCTTCCAGGAATTCCTTGAAGTCGACCGGCTTGACCACGAATGCGTTTACCCCCAGTTCGTAACTGCGGATAAGGTCCTGCTCCTCGCGCGAAGAGGTGAGCATCACCACCGGCGTGCTGCTGATTGCCGCATCGGCGCGGATTTCCCGCAGTACTTCCAGCCCATTGAGCTTGGGCAGTTTCAGGTCCAGCAGGACCACCACCGGCCCCCCGTGCATGGCGCCCTCGTATCGGCCCTCCGCACGCAGGTACTCCAGTGCTTCCACACCGTCCCGCACATGGGTGACATCGTTCAGCAGCTGGCAACGGGCTAGTGCAGCCAACGTCAGCTCAGCGTCCTTCGGATTGTCTTCCACGAGCAGAATCGGCCGCAGATCTCTCATACTTTGTCTCCACTAGCAAAGGGAATGCTGAAATAGAATTTGGCGCCCACGCCTACCTGTCCTTCCGCCCAGGTCCTGCCGCCGTGGCGGGTGATGATGCGGTGCACGTTGGCCAGGCCGATGCCGGTGCCTTCGTACTCGTCGGCATGGTGCAGGCGCTGGAACACGCCGAAGAGCTTGTCCACGTAGCGCATGTCGAAACCGCAGCCGTTGTCCTGCACGTAGAACACGTTCTCGGTGTCGGTGCGGTAGCAGCCGACTTCAATGACCGGGTCGGCCGTATCGCGGGTGAACTTGATCGCGTTGGACAGCAGGTTCTGCCAGACCAGGCGCAGCATGCCCGGGTCGGCCTGAACGCGCGGCAGATGGGGCACCACCCAGCGAATGGTGCGGCCGCTGTACTCCATGTCCAGTTTGTGGCGGACGTCCTCGACCAGGGCGGTCATGTCCATTGCGATCTGACCCATCGTGGACCTGCCCATCTGCGAGAAGCTGAGCAGGTCGTCAACCAGTGTTCCCGCCGATTGTGCCGATTCGACGATGGTGTCGAGAAATCTCTTTTCTGAATCGTTTAGTCTTTCGCCGGCCGACGCCCACAGCAGCTCCGAATACCCCACGATGTGGCGGAAGGGCGGCACGCAGGTCATGGCTGACCGAATAGGAGAAGGCTTCCAGCTCCTTGTTGCTGCGCAGGAGCTGTTCATTGAGTGCGGCGAGTTCTTCTGCCTTGCGCAGCACGATATCGACGATGGCGGTACGCAGTTCCAGTGCGGCGTCGCGGTCCACATCGTTCCACGGCAACGACTGGCGCTGCACGGTTTCCTTCCAGCCCTCGAACGACGTGCGCGGCGACAGCGGCAGGCCGGTGTCTTCCTTGCGCGGGTCGCCGCCCCAGCGCACGGTGCGCACCACCTCGGGCCGGAACCAGAGCACGTAGCTGTCATGGATCTGGGAAATGGAAATGGCAAGCACGCCGCTGGCAACATCGGCGAAGGCCTCGGCGGGTTGCCAGTCCAGCGGCAAGCGGTCGGTGCAGACCAGGTCACCCTCATGCTGCTGCGCGGCCAGCCACTGCACCAGCGACATCACCTGCTGCTCGGTCGGGCACTCACCATGCAGGATGCATTCGCCGCGATGCACGATCGCCGCACCCGCGGACTGGGTCAGCGCCAGCAGGCTCTGCTGGTCGCGTCCGAGTGCGGCCATGAAATCCTGGTCGCCGGCCATGCGCCCGAGCAGGCGTACCTGGAACGCGCGACGGCCGATGCGCTCTTCGACCATGGCCGCGCGTTCCTTCAGCGCGATCTGCAGCGACAGGATCTGGCCGATGAACTCGCAGGCCGTGCGCACGTGGTACGCCACGCGCTTGGGTGCCTGGTTGTGGCAGGAAATCAGCCCCCACAACTCGCCTTCGCGCAGCAGCGATACCGACATCGACGCGCCGGTGCCCATGTTGCGCATGTACTGCAGGTGCACCGGCGAGACACTGCGCAGCATCGAAGGAGAAAGATCGGTCGGCGGCGCATCGGCGTGGGCGGCCTCGCGCTCCAGCGGAACGGCCTGGTAATCGCTGTCGGCGATCAGGCGGACCCGGTTCTGCCGGTACAGCTCACGGGCCTGCGCGGGAATGTCCGATTCGGGGAAGCGCAGGTCGAGATAGCTGGGCAGGACCCCGTTGCCATCCTCGGCCACCACCGCGCCGTTCCACTCCTTGTCGAACTGGTACACCAGGGTGCGGTCGAAGCCGGTCAGCTCGCGGATCTGCACCGCGGCCAGCTCGCACAGTTCCTGGGTACTGCCGACCCGCTCGATGGCGCCCATGAAGCGGCGGATCGCCGGGTACAGGTCTTCCAGCGATCCCGGTTCCCCGGCCACGGGGGCTTCCAGCTCGATGATGAGGTCGTTGCCGTGCCGGTGCGCGAGCGCGTGGTGCCTGCCGTGGTCACCGACCGGGTGGGAGCCGAGGAACTGCGAGGTACCCGGCGCCAGCGCCTGGATGACCGGGCGGCAGGCCGCCAGCGTGCCGCCCAGTACGACCTCCACCGGCTGGCCGAGGGGGTCGCCGAAACGTTCGATCAGGTCCGGATGCGAAAGCGCACGCTCTTTGACCAGCAGGCTTGAAGGGTCCAGGACGAGCAACACGCCGTAGGGTTGGATGGCGCCCGGCGTCCGAATCGGCTCTCTGGCACAGCTGTTGAGATCCAACGCGGGTTCACTCACTTTCCAGGACGACATTCGTTGACCCCCATCGGGTACCGTTACCAAGAGATGCTGCTCAAACACCGCAGGCCCCGTGCACCGGGCGTGGTGGTCACGCCGCGGTTCGAGGCTCGCCCATATAGCTTCGCATATCAGTGCGCCCCGCTCCGTGAGGGACGACGGCGCGAGCGCTCCCTCAGGGCTTGGGGCGCTCGTAGTCCTGCGGCTTGGCGGTGGTGTCCTGCTCCGGCATGTCCTTGTCCTTCCACTTCGCCTCGTCGTTGCGAAGCTTGTCCGGCGTATGCGCCTTCTGCTGGTCGTCCTTGCCTTCCAGCGGGTTGGTGTCGGGGGCGGTCATGGAAAGCCTCTTGCAGTGACGGGAAGGCCTGCAGCTTGGGCTCGCCAAGGTGAGGGCGGCGTCCGCGGCCGCTGCACGGTGCGGACACATCGCGGTCACCGTCCGGCCACGCCGGGGGAGGTATCCCTTGCTGGACCCGCCCCAAGACCACGGTCGCACGCTTTCTACATGGATCAGATTTCCGAACATGCAGCGCCGGCGCTGGCGTCGGCGGCACGCGAGGTGTTGGCCCGCCAGCCCACGCTGCCGCTTCCCGGACGCGGGCATACCCTGGAGCGTTGGCGTGCGCTGGCGGCCATCGCCGGCCGCGACCTGTGCGTGGCGAAGGTGATGGAGGCGCACTACGACGCCCAGGCCATCCTGGCCGACCTGCACCAGACCGCGCTGGGCGCGGGAACGCTTGCCGCGGTCTGGGCGGCGGAAGGCCCCCAGGCGACGTTGTGCTATGACGAGGAGACCGGCACGGTCAGCGGCGCCAAGCCGTGGTGCTCGGGTGCCGGCCTGGTCGACGTGGCGCTGGTCACGGCGCGCTGTGGCGACGGTTCCCGGTTGGTCTGCCTGCGCACCGATGCTCCGGGCGTGCTGCTGCAGCCGCAGAGCTGGCATGCGACCGGCATGCGCGGGATTCCAAGCGGCACGGTGCAGTTCGACCAGGTACGCGCCGAGCCGGTGGGCGCACCCGGCGCTTATCTGGCGCGCCCGGGCTTCTGGCACGGGGGCGCCGGCATCGCAGCCTGCTGGTATGGCGCCGCCGTGGCGTTGGCGGCCCCGCTGCAACGCTCGCCGCGCGTGGAAGACGACGCCCAGGCGGCCGCGCTGCTGGGCCAGGTGGACATGGCGCTGCAGTCGTCGGCGGCACTGCTGCGCGAACTGGCGGCGTGGATCGATGCGATGCCTTCGCAGCCGCATCGATTCGATGTCATACGTGCGCGCAGCGTGGTCGAGCGCGCGTGCATGCAGGTACTGGACGCGGTGGGTCGTGCGCTGGGCCCTGCCCCCATGTGCCTGGACCCGGGCCACGCCCAGCGCTGGGCCGACCTCACCGTGTTCATCCGCCAGAGCCACGCCGATCGCGACTGGGCCGACCTGGGACGGGCGATCCAGCGCCAGGAGGGCCCATGGACGCTGTAGCCGTGCGCATCGAGGGTCGTGGCACGCCCGAATCGGCGTGGCAGGGCTGCGCTTGGCTGTCCGCATTGCCGCTGGTCGAGGCCGCGGCGGTGTTGCGCGATGCCCGGTGCCTGGTGGTGGTCTCGCCACACCCGGATGACGAGGTGCTGGGCTGTGGCGGCCTCATGCAGGCAGCGATGGCGCTGGGCTGCATCGTGCACGTGGTCTCCGTCAGCGACGGCGAAGCCTGTTATCCCGATCATCCAACGTGGCCGGCGGCGCGTCTGCGCGATGCCCGGCGGCGTGAACTGGCCAGCGCCATGCAGGCACTGGGCATGGACGCCACCCACGCCACCGCGCTTGGCCTGCCGGACGGCGGCATCGCGGCGCACGAAACGGAGCTGGTGTCCCACCTCGTTGCACGGCTGTCGCCCGGCGCCGTGGTGGTAGCGCCATGGGTGCACGACGCCCACCCCGACCACGAAGCGGCCGGCCGCGCTGCCCGCGAGGCGGCCGCCCGCGCCGGGGCGCGGTTCCTGCAGTACCCGGTATGGGCCTGGCACTGGCTGGATCCGGCCGCATCCGCAGCGCCGTGGCCAAACGCCCAGCGCATCGCGCTGGACGCGGATGCACAGGCGCGCAAGCAGCGGGCGATGGCGGCCTTTGCCACGCAGACGGGTGAAGTGCCCGGGCTGGACTGCGATCCGGTGTTGCCCGGCCACGTCTTGGCCCGGTTCAGGCGCCCCTTCGAGGTACTGATCGGATGAACACCGCCGCCTACTTCGAGCAGATCTACCAGCGCCCCGATCCGTTCCAGTACCGCAACCGCTGGTATGAAGCACGCAAGCGCGCGCTTACCCTGGCCTGCCTGACGCGTCAGCGTTACCGGAATGCCTGGGAACTGGGCTGTTCGAATGGCGTGCTGACCGCCGAACTGGCCGTGCGCTGCGATGCCCTGCTGGCCACCGACCTCAGCGCAGCGGCACTGGCCGAGGCCGCGGTGTCGACGCAGGCGCACGCCCACGTCCGGCTCGAGCAGGCCAGCCACCCCGCCCAATGGCCGCAGGGCCGCTTCGACCTGATCGTGGTCAGCGAAGTGGGCTACTACCTGGCGCCGCAGGACGTGGTGACCATGGCCGCGAAGCTGCGCGCCAGCCTGGCCGACGATGGGCTGCTGCTGGCCTGCCACTGGGTGCACCCGTTCGCGGAGGCGCTCACCCCTGCCGCGCAGGTACACCGCGCCTTTGCCCGGGGCCTGGAAGAGGCCTTCTGCTACCAGGACGCCGACATGCTGCTGCAGGGCTGGAGTGCCGATCCGATCAGCGTGGCGCGCCGGGAGGGACTGCGATGATCGCCGTGATCGTTCCCGCACACGACGAAGCGCATGCCATCGGGCGCTGCCTGGCGTCCATCGCCATCGCGGCGGCGGACCCCCGGCTGCGCGGCGAAGCCGTTCTCACCGTGGTGGCGTTGGATGCCTGCACCGACGACACCGCTGCGGTGTGCGCCGCGCACGGTGCGGTGACGCTGGAAGTGGCCGCCCGCTGCGTGGGCACCGCGCGCGCGGCCGCGGTCGAGCACGCGCTGGCGCGCGGTGCACGCTGGATCGCCAGTACCGACGCCGACACCGAAGTGCCGCCGGACTGGCTGTGGCGGCAGCTCAGCTGCGGCGCCGACGCGTTCTGTGGCGTGGTGGAGGTCACCGACTGGCTCGACTATCCCGAGGGGGTGCGTCGTGCATTTTCCCGCCGCGAGGTGATGCAGGACGGCCACCGCCATGTGCACGGCGCCAACCTCGGCCTGAGTGCCGCAGCGTACCGCGCCGTCGGCGGTTTTCCGGCGCTCAGCACCGGTGAGGATGTCGCGTTGGTGGAGGCGCTGGCCGGCAGCGGTGCCCGCATTGCCTGGCTGGCGCGGCCGGTGGTCGCCACCAGCGCTCGTCGCAGCGCCCGTGCGCCGCATGGCTTCAGCAGTTTCCTGCGCGCGCTCGAGCGTGAGGTACTGGGGGCGGGTGGTCCGCTGCGCCCCACCCAGCTGGTGCCGGAGTGATGCAACAGCCGGCCGATCTGCTGGGCTGGGCCGCCACCGTGGTGCTGATCGCCACGCTGGTCCGGCAGATCGTCAAGCAGCACCAGGCCGGCTCGGTGGAGGGCGTCTCGACCTGGTTGTTCGTTGGCCAGATCACCGCCTCGGTATTGTTCATCGCCTACAGCGCGTTGCTGGGATCGGTCGTGTTCGTGGTCACGAATTCGCTGATCCTGTTGACCGCCGTGGTGGGGCAGGTACTGGCCGTGCGGCGGCGCAGGTCCGCCGCGGCCCGCGAAGGCACCCAGGACCGGGCCGCTGGCTGAACCAGTCAGGGTCGTGCACCCGGCCTTCACACGACATCCGGTGTCGTGATGGTCCGTCTACCTGAATTCATTTAAGCTCAGGTGAAACCAAGCCCCGTCACGTCCTCGTGGCGGGGCTTTCCCACCTTCCCACCAGGAAACCACTCCCATGGCGGCTTTGCAGCAGCGCACGATCGACCTCATCCGCAGCCACCAGGACGCCGTCGTGGCGCAGTGGGTGGAACAGCTTGCCGCAACCGGCCAGAGCCAGGACAGCCGCTTGTCTGCCCGTGAGGTCGACACCCAGGTGCGCGAGTTCTGGCGCCTGTTCCAGGCGGCGCTGACCACCTCCGGTGCCGGCGTGGCCGGCAGCGAATGGCAGGAGCTTCGCCATTTCCTCGAACAGCTTTCGCGCGAACGCGTGCTCAAGGGCTTCAGCTCGGCCGAAACCGCCAGCTTCCTGTTCTCGCTCAAGCGTCCCCTGTTCGAGCTGGCCCAGCAGCAGCTGGCCGATGACCCGAAGGTGTTGGGCGACCAGCTGTGGGCGATCTCCGAATTGATCGACGGCCTGGGCCTGCATAGCGTCAAGGTGTACCAGAAGACCCGCGAAGACGTGATCCAGCGCCAGCAGGAAGAAATGCTGGAACTGTCCACCCCGGTGGTGAAGCTGTGGGAAGGCGTGCTGGCGCTGCCGATGATCGGCACGCTGGATTCGCAGCGCACCCAGGTGGTGATGGAATCGCTGCTGCAGCGGATCGTCGATACCGGGTCGGAAATCGCCATCATCGACATCACCGGCGTCCCCACCGTGGACACGCTGGTGGCCCAGCACCTGCTCAAGACGGTGACCGCCATCCGCCTGATGGGCGCCGACGCGATCATCAGCGGCGTACGTCCGCAGATCGCGCAGACCATCGTCCACCTGGGCCTGGACCTGCAGGGCATCGTCACCAAGGCCAACCTGGCCGACGCACTGGCACTGGCGCTCAAGCGCACCGGCCAGACGGTCACCAAGGCCGCCGTCTGAAATGGATCGTATCCCGATCCTGCAGATGGGCGATCTGCTCCTGGTGACCATCCAGGTGGACATGCATGACCAGCTTGCGCTGACCCTGCAGGACGACCTGAGCGACCGTATCCAGAAGACCTCGGCGCGTGGCGTGCTGATCGACATCTCGGCGCTGGACATCGTCGACTCGTTCATCGGCCGAATGATCTCCACCATTTCCGCGCTGGCCAGCATCATGGACGCCAGGACCGTGGTGGTCGGCATGCAGCCGGCCGTGGCGATCACCCTGGTGGAACTGGGCCTGACCCTGGCCAATGTGCAGACCGCGCTCAATGTCGAGCGCGGCATGAAGCTGCTGCAGCAGCGCAACGACGAAGACGCGCCATGACCGCCGTGCAGGGGTCGCTGCCGATCCTGGTCGAACAGGACGTGGTGCTGGCACGCCAGGCCGCCCGCCAGGCCGCGGTGGCATGCAAGCTGCGCCTGATCGACCAGACCAAGCTGGTCACCGCCGCCAGTGAACTGGCCCGCAATGCGGTCATCTATGGCGGTGGCGGCAGCATGGAGTGGAGTGTGGTGGAGTCGGGCCTGCGTCGTGGCCTGCGCCTGGTCTTCATCGACCATGGTCCGGGCATCCCCGATACCGCGCAGGCGCTGACCGATGGCTGGTCCTCCGGCAGTGGCATGGGCCTGGGCCTGTCCGGCTCGCGGCGGCTGGTGGACGAATTCGAACTGGACAGTGCGCCCGGCAAGGGCACGCGGGTTGCCATCACCAAATGGATCTGAATTTCTCCGGCCGCGTCACCCGGGTCGTGGTCGTGGAAGAAGTCTCGCAGGTGGGGCAGGCCCGGCGCGAAGCGCTTGGCATGGCCGACGCCATCGGATTCGATGCCATGGACGCCGGCCGCGTAGCCCTGGCCGCCACCGAGCTGGCCACCAATGTGATCAAGCACGGGCGCGGCGGACGCATGTACCTGTCGGTGGTGTGCGGCCGCGGCGGCGAGGGCATCGAGCTGGTCACGCTGGATGCCGGGCCGGGCTTTTCGCTGGCCCAGGCCCTGCCGGACGGTTACTCCACCGGCGGCACCCAGGGCCTCGGGCTCGGTGCCATCCAGCGCCAGGCCGGCGTGCTCGAGGTATGGTCCGACGACAAGGGCTGCGTGGTGGTCGCCCGGATCTACCCGAGCCGCGCCGCGCGCGACGTGGATGTTCCCTACGGCGCGCTGCGGCTGGCCATGCACCATGAAGATGCCTGCGGCGACGCCTGGCACCTGCGTGCGGACGCGCAGTCGGTAGGGGTGACCCTGATCGACGGCCTGGGCCACGGGCTGCCGGCAGCGGACGCCTCCCAGGCCGGTACGGCAGCGGCCGCCCAGCGCGGTGCCGCCG
>NZ_CAUQPH010000026.1:0-39965 GCF_963519925.1 uncultured Stenotrophomonas sp.
GGCCGCCTTCGGCCCCCGCCCTCCCGCGGCGACCACCCGCAGCGGCGCCGCGGTGGACCGGCTGCTCATCGCCTTCTGGGCGAAGCGCATGAAGCGGGCGGCGCCCTTCATCGCCACCTTGGCAACGGCCGGCGCGGTGCCGGCAATACCCAGGCCCAGGCCGACAAACCCCAGGATGGCGGCGGTTTTCTGGTCGCCCGCGGCACCCGCCGCCATGGCACCGACTTCGGCGCCCACCGACAGCGCCCCCAGTGCGGTCCCGGCGATGGCCGCGGCACCCGATTTGGTCAGCGCGGCGATGCCGCCGGCCGCCATCGCGCCCACCGCCGCGCTGGCCGCGCCAAAGCTGGCCACCGTAACGGCAATACCCAGGGCAAGTCCGACCCCGGCGACGATCCATTTCCAGAAATGCCCGCTGGGATCGGACAGATTGATCGGATCACCAACGCAGTAGGCCAGGGTGTTGAGGCCACCGGCCTCGAATGGACTCGCGGTATCCGGCGCAAGGAAGATGCCCAGCGTGGTGCTGTAGGGACGATGGTGGCCGGGGCCCAGCAGGTAGCAGCCCGATCCGGCATCGTGCCACTCGCCGTTGAACGCGGGCGTGGCGAGCGCAGCTGTTTCGTCGCGGTGGCCATGCGGCGCGTAGGCCACCGGGCGCACGTCGGTATCGGCCTCCAGCAGGACCGAGCCGCCGGGCGCGCTGGCCAGCAGGGTCGAGCGTTCGCCGGGCCCCGCCACCTGCTCGGCCACGGCGCCGTCGGCAGCCATCAGCCAGGTCACCTCGACGTCGCCGCCGGCGTCGTTCGCGGCGCGCAGCTCGTTGACCACCCGCCCGGCACGCCAGTAGCGCCAGTGCGTCCGATCCGGAGTGGACAGCCGTACCCACAGACCGAGGGCGTCATATCCATAGGTTTGCCGTGCCATGCGCCTGCTCCGTCGGGGTAAATCGGGAAGGGACCAGTCAGAACTGGAACTCGTTCCGGCTGTAGGGCGGCGGCGGGCCGTCCGGGTACGCGGGTGGAAGGCCCGGCGCGTTGCCAGGCGACTGCGGCATGGCATGCACGAAGTTCGGGTCCGTGTAAGCCGGCGGGACCTCATTCCAACCAGTGGCATGCCGGCTGTACGGCCGGATGTTGACCGGTATCTCGTGTTGCTGCGGGGCTGCGCGCGCTGCCGGTGCAGCTGGTGCGCGGGTTGCGCCGACGCGCGGCGGATTGGGGTTCCAGCGCGCCAGCACCGTGTCGGGCCCGAGCTGAACCGACGTCAGGCCTTCGTCAACGGTGAAATCAAACAGGTCTGCGCGCCTGCCCGCCTGCCCCAGCCAGGCCCGCGCATTGGCCCGCGCATTGCTGCGTCCATACGCCGACAGCTCGCTCAGCAGCGGGTAGCCGCGGGCGCGCCCGAGTGCGCGCGCCGTCTCGTTGGCGAACCGGCTGGGCGTGCTGTTGTGTATCACCTTCACGGTGTATTCCACCCTGGACGCACCGTACTGGGTGGCGATGTCCATTCCGCCGGCCTTCTTGGCCAAGCTCGCCCCCGCCTTGGAGACGCTGCTGCCGGACCCGCCAATGGCGCGGGCACCGCTGACATTGCGGCTCAATCGAGCGACCTTCTGGCCCAGCTTCATTGCCGACTTGACCAGGGCCGGGCCTGCCGCCACCAGCCCCGCCGCACCGATCCCGAGCCCCACGAAGCCCAGCACCGAGGACGCGGTTTCGTCCTTCACCACGGCTGCCGCGACCTCCACGCCAAAGCCGACCACGCCCAGGGTCGCGCCGATCACCGCCGACGCGGTGACACCGATCACCGCAAGCGTGCCCAGGCTGGCCACCGCCGCCACGGCGGCCAAGGCCATGCCGATCCATTTCCAGAAATGTCCGCTCGGGTCGCTGCGGTTGATCGGATCGCCGGCGCAGTACGACAACGTGTTCAACCCGCCTGCTCCGAACGGGCTGGCCGTATCGGCCGCCAGGAAGATGCCCAGGGTCGGGCTGTACGGGCGGTGGTGGCCGCGTCCGAGGAGATAACATCCCGAACCGATATCGAACCATTCGCCGTTGAACCCCGGCGTGGCCAGGGCCGAGGTGTGGTCACGATGGCCGTGCGGCGCGTAGCGGATCGCACGCACCTCGGTATCGGCTTCGAGCAGTACCGAGCCGCCGGGAGCGCTGGACAGCAGCGTCGTGCGCGCCCCGGGACCCGTCACCTGCTCGGCCAGCGTGCTCGCCGCACCGGCCACCCAGGTCACCTGCAGCGGTTCGTCGGCGGTATCGGTTTCCCGCTCCTCGTTGACCACCTGCCCGCCCCGCCAGAAGCGCCAGTGCGTGCCGCCGTCATGCGACAGGCGCACCCAGTCGCCTGCCGCGTCATAGCCATAGCGCTGGAGCAGGCGCGGTGTGGGCTGAAGGGCGTGCGTAGTCATTGGCTCACCGCCCGACCGTCGGCGCGGCGACTTCGATCAGCTGGTTCTGGCTGTTCCACTTCAGCGTGCGCCCGCGTTCGTCACGCACCATCCGGCCGGCGCCGTCCCACTTGAGGTCGTGCAGGTCGCTCGGGTAATCGCGGTGGCTGTGCACGATCCGGGTGAGCTGGGCGGGATCGGTTTCCTCGTAGTCGTAGCGGGTGACATTCGAGCCGCCAGGGAAGCGCGTGGTGATGCTGCGGATGCGGTCGAAGGCATCGAAGTGGAACTGCTGCCGACCGATCGGTTTGCCCCACGGATCCAGCGGCGGCTGGCTGCCCGAACAGAGGTAGTTCACCAGGCGCCCACGCTCGTCATAGGTGAACTCTTCCTGGCGCAGCACATCGTCCCCTTGCACCAGCTTGCGCCGCTCCAGCCGTCCGCTGTGGTCGTAGCGCATTCCCAGCACCTGGATGACCGACTTGCCGCCCGCCACCGCGGTGAAGGTGCGACTGGTTTCACGACCGAAGTCGTCGAACACGATATCGGTCAGCATCGACTGCAGGCCCTCGCGCGTATCGATCTTGTGCACGCGCCCGAAACTGTCGTAGGTCAATTCAGCGCTGAGGTTGCCATGCGCCAGCTTCCACGGACGGTCGAGCGCATCATGGGTGATCACCTGCTCCACCCCGAACACGTTGGTATAGGACTGCGAAGCACCCAGCAGCGAGTGCCGATGGGTGGCCGAGCGCTCCTGCCCGGTTTCGTTCTTCCAGCGTTCGATCTTGAGCAGGCCCGACGCGTAGTACTCCAGCGTGCGCTCCAGCCCATCGCGGACGGTGTGGGTCAGCTGCGCGTTCTTCGGGTTGTACTCGAAGTGCGACTCGTTCTCCGCCTTCATCAGCGTGAGCTGCATGCCCAGCTTGGGCTCGTAGGCGTAAGTAACCACTTCGTCGAGCGGCGTGGTCATCGATGTCGGCTGCAGCACGCCTGGCTCGTACTCGAAGGTCACCGTGCGCCCGCCGACCGTGTAGGTGCGCCGCCGCGACAGGCCGTCGAAGGTCTGCGTGCCGAGCAGCAGCCGCCCCCCAAGGCTGGCATGGGTGATGCCGATCTCCACCGGCAGCTCGTCGCCACTGTGTTCGGCGTAACAGGTATCGACCACCGCGGCATCGGTGAGCGTGCTGCTGACCACCCGGTCGAACGCGTCGAACGTGTAGAAGGTCTTGTAGCCGCGTCGGTCGGTGGACTCCACGCAGCGACCGATGCCATCGTAGACGAACGACTCGGTCCCCTTCACCTTGCCCGCCGCGTCCAGGTACTCGATCTTGTCGGGCTTGCCGAACACCGTGCCATAGGCCTTGGTCCGCGCCGACGGGTTGCCAGCGGCGTCTTCGACCCACGTGGTTTCGGTCAACGCCACCGGGTCGGCCTCGATGATGTCCTTGGTGCCATCCGGGTGCAGCGTCGCGCACTGCTGGCCCCAGGCGTCATACACGTACTGCGTGGTGAGCGTGGCGCGCTTGACGCCGTCCACCCAGTCGGTATGGGTCTGGGCGACCAGTTCACCGAACGCGTTGTAGGTCTTGGTCCAGACCTCGCGGAAGGTATCCGGGGCCACGTCCACGTCTTCGACCTCGCCACGGACCTCCCGCCCCAGGCCGTCCAGATGCGCGACCGCCCGGCCACCGGTTACTTCGGTGGTGGTGATCGAGACTTGATCGCCCTTCTTAGTGGCCAGTACGTAGTCAAAACGTCGCGTGGCTTCGAACGGGGGCGCGCCGGGTGCCGCGGTCTGCGACGTCACGCGCCCCAGGACGTCGAACGTGTACTCGATGGCGCTGCCGGACTCTTCTTCATACAAGGTCAGCCCGCTGAGCAGCGACTGGGTTTCAGTGGCCGTTCGCGTGAAGTCGTCGTGCCCGGTATACACGGTGTCGATCCGCAGCGTCGACGCGGCCTCATCCACGGTGTAGGTGTAGTCGACCTTCGATTCGTGACCGTTCAACGTGCTGGTCTCGCGCAGCACGCGACCGTGCGCGTCGCTGTCGACGTCGTCGATGTACTCGGTCTGGGTGGTGCCGAGGTCCACGTCCCCGCCGGCCTCCTTCGCCACCTTCTTCTCGTTCACCAGCACCAGGTAGCCGGGGTCGCCGTCCACCTTGGAGGGCATGTCTTCGTAACGGTACTGGGTGACCACCGTGGCCGCGCCCTCCGCGCGCCCTGCCATCGGGATCGCGGTCAGTTGCTTCAGCGAGCGGACCATCTTCAGCGGATCGGGTGGGCAGCCGTCCTCGCCGTCGACCTTGTAGTACGTACGCTCTTCGGTCAGACCGGTTTCGTCGACCTGCTTGATCAGGTTGCCGTAGTCGTCGTAATCCGTGGTGACCGTTTCCACCCGCTCAGGGCTTCCTTCGACCGCCCGGTACCAGCGGGTAATGGTCTCGTGCGGCAGCTGGAAGTAAGGGACCTGGTCCTTAAAGGGCTTGGTGGGATCGTCGTGGTAGTGGGTGACCTTCTCCAGCACGCACTTGTCCTGGGTGGTGACTTCACTCACCAGCAGGTGCAGGCGATTGAACTCCGACTTGACGGTGCGCTCCACCTCCACGTCGTCGACCTTCATCCGCATGGTCGCGGTGCAGTCGTAGCGGTAGTCCTTGCCATTGGCGGCGGTCATGAGGTACAGGTTGTCCTCATTCGGCCGCCATTGCAGGCCTGAAAGGTGGCCCAGGTAGTTGCGGGGGCTGTACTCATAGGTGGTCACGATGGGGGGCTGAGGTAATCCAGGGGTGCGGGTATGCACGCGCACGTAGGGCACGTGCGTGGTGGGCGCGCCCGGCAGGCATTGGTGCCCTGCCTCGGTGTAGGTCACCGCCTCCTCACCGCCCGTAGGCAATAGAATGTGGGTCACATGTTGGAACTCGCCAATCTCCTTGTAGGTGAAGGTCCATCCCACATCGCCCAGCGCAGGGGGCAGGCGCAACCGGCTCAATTTCTTGCTGACCTGGGACAACGAAAACTCCAAAGGCTGGTCGCTCTCCGGATGCAGGGTCACATTGACGAAGCTGGACGAGCGCTCGATCGACAACAGGAGCCCGTTCTCGTCTGATACCGACACCAGTCGCGGCGCCTGCGCCAGGGTGAAGGTCAGGGATACACGACGCCCATCCGGCGATCGGATCTCCACTGGCACTGCGGTCCTGGAGACCCCATTCAAGGTCGACAGCCGCTCGATGACGCCGTTCTTGTGCGTGACCAGGTATTCATGGTTGGTCCCCTCGACACGGCCCATGTTGAAGGTCACCAGCTTCCGGTCCTTGAACGTAAACTCGCTCAGCGTCTGATCCACGACGAAGCGTTCGCCCGTGGAAAGCACCAGCATCTTGGTCGACGGTTGGTAGGTGGTGATACCGGTCAATGCCCAGCCGATTCCGTAGCCAAGATCATCGCGCTGGTGCGAATTGAAGCCCAACCCGAGCTGTACTGTTGGCCCCTGCAGGCGGTTGGCCTCGAGCGCTGGCAGGCTCATGGCGCAGGTGAAGTCGCCAGTGCGCACGTCCACCCCGGTCTGCAGGTGGCTGAGGAAATTCTGCGCATTGGAGTAGGTGGACGCGCCCTCGTTGATGGGGCCGTCCGGCTCGGGCTCGGGCTGTTCGTGGGAGGTTTCTTCGTTGACAGACATGGGGTGCTCCATCACGGATGCTGCACGGGAAATGGCGACGCCACTGCCAGGCGCGCCCCTGCAGGGGCGCGCCGGACGGCCCATCGCCGTTACGTGTAAAGCGTCAGGTCGAAGCGGCTGTCGGCTGCGGGCGCTTCGGCGCCCGCAGCAGGTTCTTCCGCGTTCGCGGCGGACTTGCCGAAGCGGATGTAGAACGTGTGGCCGTTGCCGTTCGCATCCACCGCATTCACCGTGCACGGTCCGCCATGCAGGTTCGCACTGTCGGCATGGAATTTGATGTCCACGTCCCCGGCCAGGATGATAGTGCCCTTGTTCGCCATCGGACTTCGTACCGTTTCTTCTTTCACGTGGGTGCCGAGGACGATGTTCGGGTTGTAATGGGCCTTGCTGTCGCCCGGCTCCCCATAGCCCACATAGGACGCGAAGGTCTCATCCGGGTCCTTGTCTTCCCACTTGACCATGCCGCCGGGCTTGCTCTCATCATCATCATCGCCCTTGATCTGCATCTCCTTGAACGCGACGGGCACGTTGTTGTTGGTGATCAACCCGACGTAATAGTTGTCGATGAACACCGGCGACCCCTCTGCGCCGCTGACACGCTGCTTTTCGAAGGTGTAGTTGTTGGTGGTGTAGGCAGGAAGCCGTTGCGGCTCCACGATCACCGCGAAGTCCAGTGCTGAGTAATCGCCATCGTTGTTGGCATTGGTGATGATCACCAATCCGTCGGACTTACGGGTGATGGCAAGCGCCAGCTTGCGACTGAGCCCGGCATCATCGGTGGTGGTGACATACATGTTGCGTATGTACCGGCCCACTTTGGTGGGCGTCGGCGAGTGGGACGCGGTGGATGCTTCGCGCCCAGGCTCGGAATAGAACTCGTAGTTTCCATTCCGATCTTCCGAGTACTTCCATCCCGCTGACAACTCGGCCTCGCTGGTGTAGTTCACAAGGCGGATGCTGTTCTTCTCGCTATCTTGCAGATCATACGGCTCGCCATCCAGCATCGTTGTGATCAGCACTTCCAGATAAATCTGCTGACGGCCGTTGGCATACAGCTTGGTGGGCGAGAGCACGGTCGCGGTGAACTCGCCCACGCCATTGAAACTCGGCTTATTTTCCCGACCCGCTACTGCAGTGTCCTTTTCCATGACGATGTCCCCATCGACTTACCGCAAGAATCCCCCGATTCCTGTTGCAGTTTCAGTCCGTCCCAAGTGGATGCATCCGTGCGCAGGCAGAACCACTGCGCACGTATCTGGAAGACGGAAGTTGCTGTTTACGCCCGCCATCGTAAATTCCATGTGATGCAGCTCCCACGCAGGCGGATGCTCTGCGCACGTACCGAGGGTTCCACTTCATGTCGTTCTAACGCGGTCGGCGTTATTCAGTGCGTGCCGGTGGTGCGCCAGCACCAGCCCGGCCAGGCAACGGGGGTTGCTGCCGCGCGACCAACACGCGCGCCTGCCAGGGCATGGTCATGCCGACACTTACCGCAGACGCTTCGAACCCGTTCGCCTTGCCGCTTGCGAGCTATCGCTACGATGCCGAGGGCCTGCTGTCCGGCATCCGCAACCCGACATGCACACGTTACCGCTATTGGCGGGATGACCGCGCCGTGGCCGAGAGCGCCACGCGCGACAGCGGCGCGCTGGAACAGGTGAGCTGGCTGTGGCTGGCCGATGCACCGCTGGCCGAGATCGCGCCGGCGTCGTTGGCATCTCCGTTGCTGCTGGCCACCGACGCCTCGCTGTCACCGATGCTGGAGCACGCAGACGCCGTGACCAACATCGTCTACGCGCCCCACGGGCACCGTGCCGGCGCCCTGCCCCGCCGCATGATTCCGCTGGCCAAACTTGGATTCAACGGCGAAGTGATCGACACCGACAGCGACCTGTACCTGCTCGGGCCCCGACTTCACCGCCCCTACTCCCCCCGGCTCGGCCTGTTCGTTGCGCCCGATACGATGAGCCCGTTCCTGGACGGCGGCTTGAATGGCCTCGCCTATTGCGAGGGCGACCCGATCAATCGCGCCGACCCGACCGGCAACTTCTGGAAATGGATCATGGTCGGCATCGCCGTGGTGGCGGCGGTCGCGAGTTTCGGCAGCATGGCGGTGATCGGGGTCACCGCCTCGGCGGTAATCGGCGCGGCGATCTCGACCGCGGCCGCTGCGGTGGAGGTGGCCGCAGCGGTGGTCAAGGACGAGCTGGCGCAGGAGGTGCTGGGCTATGTGGGCATCGGGCTGACCGCCGCGGGTGTGGTCAGCGCCATCCCCGCCGTGGCCAAGGCGGGCACCCGGTTGGCCAGCAAGGGCAGGCAGTTCCTGCAGCGGCTGGGCAGCACACGACCGCAGACCTTGGCAGACAAGGGCAGCCGCACGGCGTTGAAGGCGTGGCCGATGAGCACGTCGTCAACGGCGTCGCAGTCCAGTGGTTTTGTCGACGGCCCCTGGCCACTCGGTAAAGCGTCGATGGCGATGGAGGAGTACATCGACGTCGTCCAGGCCCATGGCGCACGGTTCCTCACTGGAGCGAAGGGGAATGTCTCCGGCGGAAAGCTGGCCTCCCAGATGCGTAAGGCGGTGGGTCGGGACCATGTCTTCCAGCGCGTCGAACTGCAGTCGTGCCGGTCGGCGTTTGGCGGAAAATACGCGTCGCAGGCGCAGCGCGTGGCCGACAAGCTCGGCGTTCCACCACCGGCTTCCAGGGCCGCGCCGGATTCGCCGAAACGATGAACCGCAATCACAACTACGGCACCCGACGGATCATGGAACCGCAGACCGGCTGGGCGAAACGGCGCACCGCCCTTCTCAACGGCACGCTCAGCCGCCTGGTGGGGCTGAAGTACAAACTCACCTCGCTTGCATGAGCGACCTATGGATGGCGGCGACATGGCCCTCAGGCGCGCCAACGCAAAACGGCGACCCGAAGGTCGCCGTTCTGGTGCTGGATGTCTGACGTCCAGCAATACAACTTGGTAGCGGGGGCAGGATTTGAACCTGCGACCTTCGGGTTATGAGCCCGACGAGCTGCCAGACTGCTCCACCCCGCAGCAGAAGCGGAATTGTACGGGAGATTGCGGGTTGCTGCAAGCCCTGGTTCGAGTTTGCTGGTTGTTTGGGGGATTGGCTTCGGATGGGTTCGCCTGGTTGCCACGCAGGGCGTGGCACTACGACCGCCTGCGCGGTTGCCACGCGGGGCGTGGGAACACGCGGGCGGTAGGCCCTGCGGAACGAAAAAAAGCGACCCCGTTGCCGGGATCGCCTTTTCGTTCCTGCCGTCGGCTTTCACCGGCGGCTATTTGGTAGCGGGGGCAGGATTTGAACCTGCGACCTTCGGGTTATGAGCCCGACGAGCTGCCAGACTGCTCCACCCCGCAGCAGAAGTGGTTGAGCGTCGATTGATCACTAACAGTGATCATTACAGCAACGATGTTCTGGCGAAATCGCTGCATCAACAACTCAGGAAACGAATATTACACTAATTGCGCAGCTTTGTATCGCTTTCTATGCAAGATGCGCAAAAGCCTGCTGGCACCACACCATGATCGGGTTCCAGGCAAAGCCCAGCGCCAGCAGCGCCAAGGCATTTACGCCGAGCACCACGCCCAGCACGCGGTCGTTGTTGGCCGGCAGCGGCTCACCCACCGGCTCATCGAAGTACATGACCTTGATGACGCGCAGGTAGTAGAAGCAGCCGATCACCGCGCAGATGACGCCCAAGATGGCCAGCCACAGCATGCCGCCGTTGATGGCCGCGCCCAGCACCGCCAGCTTGGTCCAGAAGCCCAGGAACGGCGGGATGCCGGCCATCGACGCCATGATGCACAGGACCAGGCCTGCCATCCACGGGTTGCGGGCGTTGAGACCCTTCAGGTCGTCGATCCGCTCGGCTTCGAAGCCACTGCGCGACAGTGCGATGATCGCGCCGAAGCCGGCGGTGGACATGATCGCGTAGCTCAGTGCGTAGAACAGCGCCGCCGCGTAGCCACGGTCGCCGCCACCGGCAATGCCCAGCAGCAGGAAGCCGATGTGCGAGACGGTCGAATAGGCCAGCATGCGCTTGAGGTTGCTCTGCGCGATCGCCATCAGGTTGCCGACCACCAGAGACAGCGCGGCCAGGCCACCGATCAGGTACTTCCACTCGTCCGACAGCGGGCCGATGCCCATTTCCAGCAGGCGGTAAGCCATGCCGAACGCGGCCAGCTTCGGTGCCGAGCTGATGAACAGCGCGACCGGTGCCGGTGCGCCCTGGTACACGTCGGGCAGCCACATGTGGAACGGGGCCGCGCCGAGCTTGAACGCCACGCCGGCGATCATGAATACCGCGCCGGTCAGCAGCAGCATCTTTTCGTCGGAGTTCGGGATGGCCGCATTGATCGCGTCCAGGTGCAGCGAACCGGTGGCGCCGTAGACCAGCGACATGCCGTACAGCAGCAGGCCCGACGCCAGCGAACCCAACACGATGTATTTCATCGCCGCTTCGGTCGCCAGGCCGTTGTCACGGTTGCTGGCCACCAGCGCGTACGAGCACAGCGCCAGCAGTTCCAGGCCCAGATACACCATCAGCAGGCTGCCGGCCGAGACCAGGATCATCATGCCGGCGGTGGCGAACATCACCAGCACCGGAATTTCGCCCTGGAACAGGTCGCGTTCGCGCAGGTAGCTCCAGCCGTAGACCAGGGTCAGACCGCTGCACAGCACGACCACGACCTTCATGACGTCGGCGGCGGTATCGCGGACGAACATGCCGTGGAAGACCTCGCCCTGCCCGCCCACGCCGGTGGCGAGCATGAACAGGACGACCGCAAGCGCGGCGAGCGAGAACAGGTGGGTCCAGATCTTGTTCTGCTTGCTGATGAACAGGTCGAGGATCATCAGGGCGAACGCACTGCCGATCAGCACCAGCTCCGGAGCGAGCGGCGGCAGGTCAGCGGCGGTCAATGGCAACAGCGGCGAGGTGGTCATCATCAAATCCTGGAATTACAGCAGCTTGCTGGATGCGATCTGCATCGCCAGCTTTGCGATCGAGGGCTCCATCAGGTCGGTCAGCGGCTTGGGGTACAGACCCAGTGCCAGCGTACCGACGGCGAACACGCCCAGCACCAGCCACTCACGGCCGTTGATGTCCTTCAGTTCGGCCACGTGGGCGTTGGCGACTTCACCGAAGAACACCCGCTTGTACAGCCACAGCGTGTAGGCGGCGGTGATCACCAGGGTGGTCGCGGCGGCCAGGGCCAGCCACGGATTCCGCTGGAAGCTGGCCATGATGATCATGAACTCGCCGACGAAACCGCTGGTGCCCGGCAGGCCCGCATTGGCCATGAAGAACAGCATGGCGAAGGTGGCGAACCACGGCATCACGTTGACCACGCCGCCGTAATCGGCGATGCGGCGGCTGTGCATGCGGTCGTACAGCACGCCCACGCAGGAGAACATCGCACCGGAGACGAAGCCGTGCGAGACCATCTGCACCATCGCACCCTGCAGGCCGAGTCGGGCCGCGTCGGCATTGCCGGCGTCACGCACCAGCCACAGGGCGATGAAGGTACCCAGGGTGACGAAGCCCATGTGCGCGATCGACGAATACGCGATCAGCTTCTTCATGTCGTCCTGGACCAGGGCGACCAGGCCGACGTAGATCACGGCGATCAGCGACAGCGCGATGACCAGCCACGCCCACTCCTGCGAGGCATCCGGCACGATCGGCAGGTTGAAGCGCAGGAAGCCGTAGCCACCGATCTTCAGCGCGATGGCGGCCAGGATCACCGAACCGGCGGTCGGCGCTTCCACGTGGGCGTCCGGCAGCCAGGTGTGCACCGGGAACATCGGCACCTTGACCGCGAATGCGATCAGGAAGGCGAAGAAGATCCAGGTCTGCTCCTGGGCCGACAGCTGCAGCTGGTACAGGTCGGCCAGCTGGAAGCTGCCGCCCTTCAGGTACAGGTAGATCAGCGCCACCAGCATCAGCACCGAGCCGAGGAAGGTGTACAGGAAGAACTTCAGCGCGGCGTAGATGCGGCGCGGGCCGCCCCAGACACCGATGATGAGGAACATCGGGATCAGCATCGCTTCGAAGAACACGTAGAACAGCATCGCGTCGGTCGCGGCGAAGATGCCCACGGTGACGCCTTCCAGGATCAGGAAGGCGGCCACGTACTGGTTGACCCGCTTGTCGATGGCGCTCCAGGCGCCGATCAGCGCCAGCACCGAGACCAGCGTGGTGAGCAGGATCAGCGCGATGGCGATGCCGTCCACGCCCAGGTTGTAGCCGATGTCGTAGGCCGGGATCCAGGCGCGGGTCTCGACGAACTGCAGCGCGTCGTTGGACACGTCGTAGCCGCTGAGCAGCGACAGGCTGGCCACGAAGGTGAGCACCGCCACGCCCAGCGACGCCCAGCGGGCGGTCTGCGCATCACGGATGGCAAGGATCAAGGCACCGCCGAGGATCGGCAGCCAGATGAGAACACTGAGTAGAGGCCAGTTCGACACGTCTTCTTATTCCGTACAGGTCATCAACGCAGGTAATGCATCAGGACGCCCAGCAGGGCAATCAGGCCGATGATCATCGCGAAGGCGTAGTGATAGAGGAAACCGGATTGGGTGCGACGCAGCAGGTTGGCCGCCAGGTCGATCAGGCGCGCCGAACCGTTGACCACCACACCATCGACGATGTTCGTGTCGATCGCGCGCGAAACCTTGCCCAGCTTGATGCCGCCACCGGCGAAACCACCGATCCACAGCTTGTCGAAGCCGTACTTGTTCTCCAGCACCGAGACCAGCGGCGCAAAGGTCTTGCGCGCGCGGGTCGCCAGTTCCGGCTTCCACAGATAGAACAGGACCGCCAGCAGGAAGCCTGCCAGGGTCAGCCACACGGCCGGGCCCTTCATGGCATGGCCAACGAAGCCGATCGGACCGTGGAACTCTTCAGCCAGGGCGCCAATGGTGTTGCGCGCCGGGTCGTAGAAATCGACCACGCCGGTGAAGAAGGAATGCACCTGGCCCGGGATGCCGTGCTCGGCATGGTGACCGGCCCAGTCGGTGCCGTACAGCATCGGACCGATGCTGAAGAAACCGATGAAGATGGACGGAATCGCCAGCAGGATCAGCGGCAGGGTCACCACCCACGGGGTTTCGTGCGGCTCATGCGGACCGTGGCCATGGCCGTGGTCGTCATGGTGCGCGTCACCATGATGGGCGTCGGCGTGATGCGCATCAGCATGCGCATCAGCGGCATGGTGATCGTCATGGGCATGGCCATGCGCGTGGTCATCATGCGCGTCGCGGAAGCGCTCCTTGCCATGGAAGGTCAGGAACAGCAGGCGGAAGCTGTAGAAGCTGGTGACGATCACGCCACCCAGCACGGCCCAGTAGCCATAGGTCGCCACCCAGCTCGACGAGAACTCGGCGTGATGCTTGGCCGCCTCGATGATGGTGTCCTTGGAATAGAAGCCGGAGAAGAACGGCGTACCGACCAGAGCCAGGGTACCGATCCACATGGTGATGAAGGTGATCGGCATGTACTTGCGCAGGCCGCCCATCTTGCGCATGTCCTGCTCGTGGTGCATGGCGATGATCACCGAGCCCGCGCCGAGGAACAGCAGCGCCTTGAAGAAGGCGTGGGTCATCAGGTGGAACACGGCCGCCGAATAGGCCGACACGCCCAGCGCCACGGTCATGTAACCCAGCTGGGACAGCGTGGAGTACGCGACGACGCGCTTGATGTCGTTCTGCACGATGCCGATCAGGCCGGTGAAGAACGCGGTCGTGGCACCGATGAACAGCACGAAGTTCAGCGCGGTCTGCGACAGCTCGAACAGCGGCGACATGCGGGTGACCATGAAGATGCCCGCGGTGACCATGGTCGCGGCGTGGATCAGGGCCGAGATCGGGGTCGGGCCTTCCATCGAGTCCGGCAGCCAGACGTGCAGCGGCACCTGGGCCGACTTGCCCATCGCGCCGATGAACAGGCAGATGCAGATGATGGTGGCGATCGACCAGATCACCGGCTCGCTCATCAGCTGGAAGCTCTGGCCGAACAGGCTGATCGAACCCGACCACACCTGCAGCTGCGCCTCCGGGTGGGCCAGGATGGTGGCGTTGGCGAACACCGTGGCGTAGTCCAGGGTGCCGAACACCCACAGCACGCCGGCGATGCCGAGGATGAAGCCGAAGTCGCCGACGCGGTTGACCAGGAACGCCTTCATGTTGGCGAAGATCGCGGTCGGGCGCTTGAACCAGAAGCCGATCAGCAGGTACGACACCAGGCCCACCGCTTCCCAGCCGAAGAACAGCTGCAGGAAGTTGTTGCTCATCACCAGGGTGAGCATCGAGAAGGTGAACAGCGAGATGTAGCTGAAGAAGCGCTGGTAGCCCGGGTCATCCTGCATGTAGCCGATGGTGTACACGTGGACCAGGAAAGACACGAAGGTCACCACCACCATCATCATGGCGGTGAGCTTGTCGATCATGAAGCCGACGTGCGCCGAGTAGCGACCCACTTCGAAGAAGGTGTAGACGTTTTCGTTGAACGGCTGCGCGCCGCCCCACAGCAGCTGGTAGAACACATAGCTGGACAGCACGCAGCTGACCGCGACACCGAGGATGGTGACGGTCTGGGCGCCAAGGCGCCCGACCTGGCGACCGAACAGGCCGGCGATGATGCTGCCGAGCAGTGGCGCAAGCACCACGGCGATCAACAGACTCTTGGAGAGAGTAATTTCCATCTACGGATCAGCCCTTCAGCGAATCGACTTCGCCGACATTGATGGTGCGGCGGGTACGGAACAGGGTTACCAGGATCGCGAGGCCGATCGCGGCCTCGGCCGCGGCCACGGTCAGGATGAAGAACACGAACAGCTGGCCGGCCGTGTCGCCCATCTCACGCGAGAACCCGACGAAATTGATGTTCACCGACAGCAGCATCAGTTCGATCGACATCAACAGCACGATGATGTTCTTGCGGTTGAGGAAGATGCCGGCGAGGCTGATGCAGAACAGCAGCGCGCCAAGGGCCAGGATATGACCAAGGGTGATCACGGGGCGGCCTCCTCGTTGCTGGACGGACGGGTGCGGGTGTGGACCACCGGCGTTTCGGCATCCATCTTGACCACGCGCAGGCGGTCATGGCCCTTGACCATGGTCTGCTCGGACGGGTTCTGGGTCTTCAGGCCGGTGCGGCGACGCAGGGTCAGCATCACCGCGGCGACCACGGCCACGGTCAGGATGACCGCGGCAAACTCGAACGGCAGCAGGTATTCGGTGAACAGGCTGCGCGCCAGCCAGGTGATGTTGGAGCTGTCGGCAGCGAGCGCGGCGGCGTTGTCGGCCGGCAGCGGGTTCACCGCCCTGCCCTTCACGCCGATCAGGATCAGCATCTGCACCAGCATGGTGACCGCGACCACCAGGCCGAGCGGCAGGTAGCGCACCCAGCCCTCACGCAGGTTCGAGGCGTCGATGTCGAGCATCATCACCACGAACAGGAACAGCACCATCACCGCGCCGACGTAGACCAGCACCAGCGCCACGCCGAGGAATTCAGCCCCGACCAGGATCCAGATGCAGGCCACGGAGAAGAAGGTCAGGATCAGGCACAGCACGGCGTAGACCGGATTGCGCACGCTGATCACCGCCGCGGCGGAGATGCCCGCCACGATGGAGAAGACCCAGAAGAAGATATTTACCCAATCCATCATGGACCTCAGCGGAAAGCGGCGTCGGCGGCGCGACGCTCGGCGATCTCGGCTTCAAGCCGATCACCGAGGGCCAGCAGCTGCGGCTTGGTAACGATGTTTTCGCCACGGTTCTCGAAGTGGTACTCGAGGATGTGGGTCTCGACGATCGAGTCCACCGGGCAGCTTTCCTCACAGAAGCCGCAGAAGATGCACTTGAACAGGTCGATGTCGTAGCGGGTGGTACGGCGGGTGCCGTCTTCACGCTTGGCCGAATCGATGGTGATCGCCAGCGCCGGGCACACCGCTTCGCACAGCTTGCAGGCGATGCAGCGTTCTTCGCCGTTGGGATAGCGGCGCAGCGCGTGCAGGCCGCGGAAACGCGGCGACTGCGGGAACTTTTCCATCGGATACATCAGGGTGTACTTCGGCTTGAACGTGTACTTCAGGGTCAGCCACAGCCCCCCGAGCAGCTCGAGCAGCAGCAGGCTTTTGAAGTAATGGGTAATTCGATTCATCACTTAGACGCCCTTCTGGATCACGCCGTAGAACACCATCAACGCCGTCACAGCAATCCACGCGATGGTGAGCGGGATGAAGACCTTCCAGCCCAGACGCATGATCTGGTCGTAACGGAAGCGCGGGAAGCTGGCACGGAACCAGATGTAGGCGCTGGCGAAGAAGAACACCTTCAGCAGCAGCCACGGGGCACCGCCCTTCCAGATCCAGTCGATCCACGGCGAGATGTCCGCCGTGATCCAGCCCTGGAACGGGCTCAGCCAGCCGCCGAGGAAGAAGATCGAGATCAGGAAGCTGATCAGGATCATGTTGGCGTATTCGGCCAGGAAGAACAGCGCGAACGCACCACCGGAGTACTCGACCATGTGGCCGGCGACGATTTCCGATTCACCTTCCACCACGTCGAACGGCGCGCGGTTGGTTTCGGCCACGCCGGACACCCAGTACACGATGAACAGCGGGAACAGCGGGATCAGGAACCAGTCGAAGAAGCCGGAGTTGCCGGCCTGGGCCATCACGATGCTGCTCAGGTTCAGGCTGCCGGCAGCGATCATCACACCGACCAGGGCGAAGCCCATCGCGATTTCGTAGCTGATCATCTGCGCCGAAGCGCGCATCGCACCGAGGAAGGCGTACTTGGAGTTGGACGCCCAACCGGCCAGGATGATGCCGTACACGCCCAGCGAGGTCATCGCCAGCAGGTACAGCAGGCCGGCGTTGGCGTTGGACAGCACCACCTGCGCGTCGAATGGCACCACCGACCAGGCCGCGAAGGCCGGTGCCAGGGTGATCAGCGGGGCCAGCACGAACATCGCCTTGTGCGAGCTCGCCGGCTGGATGATCTCCTTGAACAGCAGCTTGAAGACGTCGGCGAAGGCCTGGAAGATGCCCATGCCCACGTACATCGGGCCGTGGCGGACGTGCATCCAGCCGATCAGCTTGCGTTCCCAGACCACGAAGAAGGCCACCGCGATGATCACCGGCATGGCGATCACCAGGATCTTCAGCACGATCCACAGCAGCGCGCCGATTTCACCCAGGCCCAGCAGCCATTGGTGAAGCGGGTCGACCGCGTTCAACAGCAATTCGTTCATGCAGCCACCACCGTTACGCGTGCGGCACCCAGCGGCGCGGTTGCACCGTGGCCCGATTCAATCCAGACCGATCCCGCGGCGACGCGGGCGTCGACCACCACCGGCAGCGTGGCCTTGCCGGCGTCGGTGCCGACCTTGGCCATCTGCCCTTCGACCAGCTGCAGTCGCGCGGCGTCGTCGGCATTGAGCACGATGCGCGGCGCGTTGTTGAGCGGATGCGACTGCAGCGCCTGGGCGCGACGGACCACCGCGTCGGTGCGGTAGATCGCAGCGGTGGACGCCACTTCCAGGCCATCGCCCGCCACCGGCGTTGCCGCCGACGAGGACACGTTGACGCTGACCGGGGCCAGGCTGGCGCGCAGGCCGGCCAGATCGGTGAAGTCGAAACCAGCCAGGGCCAGCTCGCCGCCCAGCGCACGCAGCACGCGCCAGCCTTCACGGGCTTCGCCGGGCAGCTTGCCGCCGGCACGGGCCGACTGCTCGCGACCGTCGAGGTTGGTCAGGGTGGCGTCGATTTCCGGCAGCGCGCCGATCGGCAGGATCACGTCGGCCACATCGCGGGTCGACGCGCAGGCGAACTGGCTGAACGCCACTACCTGGGCAGCGGCCAGCGCCTTGCGGGCAGCGGCGGTGTCGGCGAAGTCCAGGCCCGGCTCGATGCCGTACAGGGCATAGGCCTTGCGCGGCTGGGCCAGCATGGCATTGACGTCCTTGCCCGCCGGCAGCACGCCGGCGTTGGTCAGGCCGACCGCGTTGGCACCCTGCGGGATGCGGCACAGCTTGGCGCCGGTGGCGGCGGCGAAATCACGCGCGGCAGCGCGGATCGCGGCGGCCTGCGGGTGGTTTTCGGCGATGCCACCGACGATCAGCACGGCGTTGCCGGTGACCGCCTGGCGCAGCTCGGCGTTGCCCAGCGCGTCGACGAAAGCCGACGGCGCCACGATCTGCTTGCCGCTGAGCTTGAAGGCGAAATCGAAATCGACCGGGTTGATCGCGTGGATCTTCGCGTTGCGAGTGGTCTGCGCCTTGCGCAGGCGGGCGTGCAGCAGCGGCAGCTCGTGGCGGATGTTGCTGCCGAGCACGACGATGCTGTCGGCGGCTTCGATCTCGGCCAGCGACAGGCCGAACACTTCGGCGGTTGCCGCGTCGGAGAAGTCGCGGTTGTTGATGCGGTGGTCGATGTTGCCGGTACCCAGGCCGGTCGCGAGACGGGCCAGCAGGGCGCCCTCCTCGTTCGAGGCCGACGGGTGCACCAGCACGCCGAGGTCGTCGCCCTGGTTGGCCGACAGGATCTCGCGGGCTGCGGCCAGGCCTTCAGCCCAGCTCACTTCCTGCCATTCGCCGTTGACCTTGCGCAGCGGCTTGACCGCGCGGTCGGCGCTGTACAGGCCCTGGTGCGAGTAACGGTCGCGGTCGGACAGCCAGCATTCGTTGACCAGCTCGTTGTCGCGCGGCACCGAACGCAGCACTTCGCCGCGGCGCACATGCAGGAACAGGTTCGAGCCCATCGCGTCGTGGTAACCCAGCGATTCGCGTGCGGTCAGTTCCCACGGACGGGCGCGGAACTGGAACACCTTGTTGGTCAGCGCACCGACCGGGCAGACGTCGACGACGTTGCCGGACAGTTCGGTGGTCAGCGGCTTGCCGTCGTAGGTGCCGATCTGCAGGTTTTCACCACGGTACATGCCACCCAGTTCATAGGTACCGGCGACGTCGGCGGTGAAGCGGACGCAGCGGGTGCACTGGATGCAGCGGGTCATTTCGGTGGCGACCAGCGGACCGATGTCCTCGTCGGGCACCACGCGCTTGCGCTCGTTGAAGCGGCTCACCGAACGGCCGTAGCCGAGCGAGACGTCCTGCAGCTCGCACTCGCCGCCCTGGTCGCAGATCGGGCAGTCCAGCGGGTGGTTGATGAGCAGGAACTCCATCACCGAACGCTGGAACTTGAGCGCCTTTTCACTGCGGGTGGCGACCTTCATGCCGTCCATCACCGGTGTGGCGCAGGCCGGCGCCGGCTTCGGCGACTTTTCCACGTCGACCAGGCACATGCGGCAGTTGGCCGCGATCGGCAGCTTCTCGTGGTAGCAGAAGCGCGGGATCGAAATGCCCGCCTTGTCGGCGGCCTGGATGATCATCGAGCCCTTGGGCACGACCAGGGACTGGCCGTCGATCTCGACGGTCACATGCCCTTCCGGCACGATCGCCGGGGTGCCACCAGGATTGTTGGGTTGCGCGCTCATGCGGCGGCTGCCTCCACCTTCTTGCCGTCGACCATCGAATGACCGTTGACGATGTAGTACTCGAATTCGTCCCAGAACTGGCGCAGGAAGCCCTGGATGGGCCATGCCGCCGCTTCACCGAACGCACAGATGGTGTGGCCTTCGATCTGGCCCGCCACCGCCTTCAACTGGTGCAGGTCTTCCATGGTCGCCTTCCCGGCGACGATGCGCTCGAGCACGCGGTGCATCCAGCCGGTGCCTTCGCGGCACGGGGTGCACTGGCCGCAGGATTCCTTGTGGAAGAACTGGCTGATGCGGCAGGCGAACTTGACGCAGCACACGCTGTCGTCCAGCACCACGATGGCACCCGACCCCAGGCCGGTGCCCAGGGCACGCAGGGTGTCGTAGTCCATCTGCAGGCCCTTGAGCTCTTCGGCCTTCAGCACCGGCATCGATACGCCGCCCGGCACCGCGCCCTTGAGGGTACGGCCCGGCTTCAGGCCACCGGCCATTTCCAGCAGCTCGTCGAAGGTGGTGCCCAGCGGTACTTCGAAGTTGCCGCCCTTCTGCACGCAGCCGGAGACCGAGAAGATCTTCGGGCCGCCGTTCTTGGTCAGGCTCAGGCCCTGGAACCATTCCGGGCCGTTGCGGATGATCGCCGGCACCGAGGCATAGGTCTCGGTGTTGTTGATCGTCGACGGCTTGCCGTACAGGCCGAAGTTGGCCGGGAACGGCGGCTTGTAGCGCGGCTGGCCCTTCTTGCCTTCCAGCGACTCCATCAGCGCGGTTTCTTCGCCGCAGATGTAGGCGCCGGCGCCCAGCGCGCCGTAGATGTCGATGTCCACGCCGCTGCCAAGGATGTCCTTGCCCAGCCAACCGTTCGCGTAGGCGTCGGCCAGGGCCTGCTCGAAGTTCTCGAACGGCTCGTGGTGGAACTCACCGCGCAGGTAGTTGTAGCCCACGGTGCTGCCGGTGGCGTAGCAGGCGATCGCCATGCCTTCGACCACCGAATGCGGGTTGTAGCGCAGGATGTCGCGGTCCTTGCAGGTTCCCGGCTCGGATTCGTCCGAGTTGCACAGGATGTACTTCTGCATGCTGCCCTTGGGCATGAAGGACCACTTCAGGCCGGTCGGGAAGCCGGCGCCACCGCGGCCGCGCAGGTTCGACTGCTTGACCATCTCGATGACCTGCTCCGGCGAAATCTTCTCTTCGAGGATTTTGCGCAGGGCAGCGTAACCACCGGTCTTGAGGTAGTTCTCGTACGACCACGGGGTGTCGTAGTGCAGGGTGGTGTAGACCACCTGGTGCGGCAGCGGGGCCGGACCGACCGGGCCGGTGGGTGCGTGATGATGTGCCATGGCTTACTCCAACCCGTCCAGCAGCTCGTCGACTTTCTCGACGGTCAGGCGCTCGTGGTAATGGCCATTGATGACCATCATCGGCGCACCGGCGCAACCGGCCAGGCATTCTTCTTCACGCTTGAGGTAGATGCGGCCGTCGGCGGTGGACTGCCCCGTCCTGCAGCCGAGCTTCTTTTCGGCATGCGCGACCAGGTCTTCGGCGCCGTTCAACCAGCAGCTGATGTTGGTGCAGAAGGCGACGTTGTGGCGGCCGACCTTCTCCAGCTCGAACATCGAATAGAAGCTGGCCACTTCGTAGGCCCACACCGGCGGCAGGTCGAGGTACTTGGCCACGCCGGCGATCAGTTCGTCGGTCAGCCAGCCACCGTTCTGTTCCTGGGCCGCGTGCAGGCCCTGCAGCACCGCCGAACGCTTGCGGTCCGGCGGGAACTTGGAAAGCCAGTGCTCGATGTGCGCGCGCGTCTTGTCGCTCAACACCACCATCGGGTCGACGTCGCGCGCCGCCTCGAAATTACCCGTCGCCTTCATCGGCCGACCTCAGCGAATACCAAATCGTTAAAAACCAGAACCTGCAGCGCCGGCAGCAGCCGGCGGGTGTCAGGCATCGTGCGGGCGGTGGCCATTACCGGTCCACCTCGCCGAACACCAGGTCGTAGGTGCCGATCATGGCCACCACGTCGGCGAGCATGTGCCCGCGCACGACCGAGTCGATCGAGGACAGATGGGCGAAGCCCGGCGCGCGCAGGTGCACGCGGAACGGCTTGTTGGCGCCATCGGACATCAGGTAGCAGCCGAACTCGCCCTTGGGCGCTTCAACCGCGGCGTAGGTTTCGCCGACCGGGACGCAGTAGCCTTCACTGAACAGCTTGAAGTGATGGATCAGCGCTTCCATGTCGTCCTTCATGTCCTCGCGGCTGGGCGGCGCGACCTTGAAGTTCTTGACCATGACCGGGCCGGGGTTGGCACGCAGCCACTGCACGCACTGCTTGATGATGCGGTTGGACTCGCGCATCTCGGCCACGCGGACCAGGTAACGGTCGTAGCAGTCGCCTTCCTTGCCCAGCGGGATGTCGAAATCGACGGCATCGTACTTCGCGTACGGCTGCTTCTTGCGCAGGTCCCAGGCAATGCCCGAGCCACGCAGCATCACGCCGGTCATGCCCCAGGCATGCGCCAGCTCCGGGCTGACCACGCCGATGCCGACCGTACGCTGCTTCCAGATACGGTTGTCGGTGAGCAGGGTTTCGTATTCGTCGACGCGCTTGGGGAACTCGGCGGTGAAGTTCTCCAGGAAGTCCAGCAGCGAACCTTCGCGCGAGGCGTTGAGGTTCTTCAGGGCCTTGCCCTTGTGCCAGCGCGATTCCTTGTACTTCGGCATCTGGTCCGGCAGGTCGCGGTAGACGCCGCCCGGACGGTAGTACGCCGCGTGCATGCGCGCGCCGCTGACCGCTTCGTAGCAGTCCATCAGCTCTTCGCGCTCACGGAAGGCGTACAGCATCACCGCCATCGCGCCCAGGTCGAGCGCGTTGGAACCCAGCCACATCAGGTGGTTCAGGATGCGGGTGATTTCGTCGAACATGGTGCGGATGTACTGGGCACGCTCGGGCGCTTCGATCCCCATCAGGGTTTCGATGGCGCGCACGTAGGCGTGCTCGTTGCACATCATGGACACGTAATCCAGTCGGTCCATGTAACCGATGGACTGGTTGAACGGCTTGGATTCGGCCAGCTTCTCGGTACCACGGTGCAGCAGCCCGACGTGCGGGTCGGCACGCATGATGGTTTCGCCGTCCATTTCCAGGATCAGGCGCAGCACACCGTGCGCGGCCGGATGCTGGGGACCGAAGTTCATGGTGTAGTTGCGGATTTCCTGGCGCAGTTCGGCCGGGTTGCTCGCAAATGCCTGGTGGGCCTGGTTGAACTCACTCACTTGCTTGCCTCCGACTGCGCGGTCTCGCCGGCAGCGGTCTGGAAACGGGCATCGTCGCGGATCACGCGCGGCACGCCGACGCGGGGTTCCACCGAGGTCACCGGTTCATAGATCACGCGCTTCTTTTCTTCGTCGTAGCGCACTTCGACGTTGCCGATCAGCGGGAAGTCCTTGCGGAACGGGTGCCCCACGAAGCCGTAGTCGGTCAGGATGCGGCGCAGGTCCGGGTGACCTTCGAAGATCACGCCGAACAGGTCGAACGCTTCGCGCTCGAACCAGTTCAGGCCCGGCCACACGCTGGTCAGCGAGGCGACCACCGGCAGTTCCTCGTTCGGCGCGAAGCAGCGGATGCGCATGGTGAGGTTGTGCTGGTAGGAACGCAGCTGGGTGACCACCGCATAGCGCTGCAGCGGCACCGGCTGCGGCTGGGCACCGTCGGAGGTTTCGCGGGTGGGGAATTCACCCCAGGCGAAACGGCCGACCGCCTTGCCCTCGACGCCACGGCTGAAGCCCTGCGAGGAGACATCGGCGGTGTCCCACTCGTCGCTGCCGTAGCCGAGGTAGTCCAGGCCGCACAGGTCGACGGCCTGTTCGAAACCGAATTCGTCGCGCAGCGCCAGCGCAGTGGCATGCCAGTCGGCAGCGGGCACTTCCAGCGTCACTTCGCCGCGGGGTTCGACCACGAAGACCTGCGCACCAGCGAAACGTGCGGAGAGTCGGTCGATGAAGGATGCTTGCTCTGCCATGGGGGCTTGGCGCGCTCTTGTCAGGATGGAGGTCAGCGGGCGATGGTCTGCGTACGCCAGATCTTCTTCTGCAGCTGCAGGATCCCGTACACCAACGCTTCGGCGGTAGGCGGACAACCGGGGACGTAGACGTCCACCGGCACCACGCGGTCGCAGCCACGCACCACTGCATAGGAGTAGTGGTAGTAGCCGCCACCGTTGGCGCAGCTGCCCATGGAGATGACCCACTTCGGGTCCGGCATCTGGTCGTAGACCTTGCGCAGGGCCGGGGCCATCTTGTTGACCAGGGTACCGGCCACGATCATCACGTCGGACTGGCGCGGCGACGGGCGGAACACCACGCCGTAGCGGTCAAGGTCCAGGCGCGCGGCGCCGGCATGCATCATTTCCACCGCGCAGCAGGCCAGACCGAAGGTCATGGGCCACATCGAGCCGGTACGTGCCCAGTTCAACAGCGCATCGACGCTGGTGGTCACGTAGCCCTTTTCGAGCAGCGGGTTGTCGCCTTCGGGGCGCAGGATGTCGTCGACCCGCCCTTCCGGGACCGGGTTGTTCATCAGGCCATCGAGGGTCTGAATTACTCCCATTCCAGCGCTCCCTTCTTCCAGACGTAAATGAAACCGAGGAAAAGCATGCCCACGAACAGGCCCATCGTGACCAGCGAACGTGCGCCCAGTTCCATGAAGACCTGGGTCCACGGCACGATGAAGATGATTTCCAAGTCAAATACGATGAACTGGATGGCGATCAGGTAGTAGCGCACATCGAACTTCATGCGCGCGTCCTCGAAAGCTTCGAAGCCGCATTCGTACGGCGAGAGCTTTTTCAGATCGGGACGCCGGGGACCGAGGAACCGGCCGACCAGCATCAGCGCGACGCCGATACCGGTGGCAACTATCAGAAACAGCAGAGACGGCAAATATTCGGCCAGCACAGCGATTCTCTCTTGCCTCTGCCGCCACGCCTGCAGGCGTCTTGGCATGGGGGAGTGGACGGAAAACGTTACTGGCGCTTTGCGCGCCAGACGAACCCGCTTACAAACAAATGGTGCCCAAGAGGGGACTCGAACCCCTACGACCTAAGTCGCTACCACCTCAAGGTAGTGCGTCTACCAATTCCGCCACCTGGGCTTACGTGTCGCGCTGGAGGGATTTCCTACCGGACTCCTCCAACGCGCCGCATATTGTAACCGTCTTCAGCGAGTCTGGGAGCCTTCCGAAGGCTTTTCTTCACCAGATTTCGGCGTTTCCGCCTGAGCCGGCACAGCGGCCGGCGGAACCGGCTGCGGCGCAGCGGCTTCGGGGGCCTTCGGCACGGCCGGCAGTTCGCCGGCGGGGACGGCCGGGGCCGTGGCTGCCGCCGGGGCGGACATCACGCCGAGATCCTGCTGGGCCATCGGGCGCGCACCATGGGTGGCGTACCAGGCCATGAACAGGCTGATGCCGAAGAACACCACGGCCAGCCACTTGGTCGACTTGGACAGGAAGTTGGACGCGCCGCGCGCGCCGAACACCGTGCCCGAGGCACCGGCGCCGAACCCCGACCCTGCGGCCGCGCCGGAACCACGCTGCATCAGGATGAGCGCGATCATGGCAATCGCCACCAGCACATAGACCACATTGAGGATCAACATCAGCATTTCGAATCCGTCCTCGGACATGTCGTGCCGGCCCGGGGCCGGCAACATTTCTTGTTAATGCCCGACCGCCGCATGGGCGATGGCCAGGAAATCCGCGGCCACCAGCGAGGCGCCGCCCACCAGCCCACCATCGACATCGGGCTGTGCGAACAGCTCCCCGGCGTTGTCGGGCTTCACGCTGCCGCCGTACAGGATCGGCAACGAATCGGCGATTCTAGCATCCCACTTGGCCACTTCGCCACGGATGAACGCATGGACCTGCTGGGCCTGGTCCTTGCTGGCGGTCCGGCCGGTGCCGATCGCCCAGACCGGCTCATAGGCGACCACGGCGTTCTGGAAGCCGGCCGCGCCGACCAGGTCGAGCACCGGGGCGAGCTGGCTGGCGATGACCTGCTCGGTCTGGCCGGCTTCCCGCTGCTCCAGGGTTTCGCCCACGCACAGCACCGGCACCAGGCCGGCGTGCACGGCGGCGGCGAACTTGCGCGCGACCAGCTCGCTGCTCTCGTTGTGGTACTGGCGGCGCTCGGAGTGGCCGACCAGGCCATAGCGGGCGCCGACGTCGGCCAGCATGGCGGCGCAGACTTCGCCGGTATAGGCGCCCTTCTCATTGGAGCTGACGTCCTGCGACCCGAAAGCGACAGCGTGGCCCTGGAAGTCATCGACCAGTTCCCCCAGGTACGGCAGCGGCGGCAGGATGACGACCTCCACTCCTTCCTTCGGGAGACTGGCGACGATATCGCGGACCAGGTCGGTCGCGAATTGGCGGCTGCCGTGCAGCTTCCAGTTACCGGCGACGATCTTGCGGCGCATGGGCGGGCTCCTTTGGGTATCAGCCGGCAATGATACCGGATGTAACGAATCCGCGTTTCCCGAAAACGCTTACATTTCAAATGGATATTGGTTACAGGTCGGATCAGCCCACCGAATCCGCGATGGTCCATGGTTGATTGATCCCGATCCCGATGGGCCCGTATGAATTCGTAGCCCCGGCCGTTGGCTGGACACCGCGCGCAGCGCGGCAATGCGTCCAAAACCGGTGACCCAACGTTCCCCTGCTGTTTCCGGCGTTTAACCCCAACCGGAATCATCCATCACGGAGTCATGGATCCGGATCCAAGAGCGTCCGGCCAACGGCCGGGGCTACGCTGAAATGAACAAGGCCACCCTTCGGTGGCCTTGTTCTTATTTCAGCTTGATCTCACGCAGTCGCTCTTCCAGGAACCCATGCGCAGCGATCGGCTCCGGGTAGCGGCTCGGGTTTTCCGGGGTGATGCAGGTCGGCAGCACGTCGATCAGGAAATCCGGGTTCGGGTGCAGGAAGAACGGCACCGAGTAGCGCGGCTGGCGGGCCTGCTCGCCCGGGGGATTGACCACGCGGTGGATGGTCGACGGGTACACGTGGTTGGTCAGGCGCTGCAGCATGTCGCCGATGTTGACCACGATGGTGTCCGCGTCAGACGTGAACGGCACCCACTTGCCCTCGTGCGACTGCACTTCCAGGCCCGCCGCACTGGCGCCGACCAGCAGGGTGATGAAGTTGATGTCGCCGTGCGCGCCCGCGCGCACGTTCGGAATGTCGTCCGCGGTGATCGGCGGGTAGTGGATCGGGCGCAGGATCGAATTGCCGTTGTTGGTCTTGTCGGCGAAGAAGTTGATCGGCAGGCCGATGTGCAGCGCCAGCGCCGACAGCACCCGCGAACCCAGCTGGTCCAGTGCCTGAAACAGGCCATAGCCCTTCTCACGGAAACCCGGCACCTCGGTTGGCCACAGGTTCGGTGCCATCACCTCGCGGTACTTCGAATCGTCCGGGATCTCACGGCCGATGTGCCAGAACTCCTTCAGGTCGAAGTGCTTGGAGCCCTTCGCCGTTTCCACGCCGAACGGCGTGTAGCCGCGCGCACCGCCGGTGCCCGGCAGGTGGTACTGGCGCTTGGTCTCCTCCGGCAGCGCGAAGAAGGCCTTGAAGACCTCGTAAGCCCCATCGATGTCCGCCTGCGGAATACCGTGGTTGCGGATGCCCGCGAAACCCCATTCGCGGTAGGCCGCGCCCAGCTCGGCGACGAAGGCGTCGCGGTCACTGTCGAAGCGGGTGATGTCGAGGGTGGGGATCTGGCTCACAGCGGTTCCTGGCGTATTCGGAGTGGGGATGCAGGGCCATGACGTGGCCCGGCTGAACATTGTGCCAGATCGGACAATAGGCGCCGACGATACATTGATACAAACCGATACAATGTGCCCACCCCTTCGCCATGTCGCGACCGGGGAGGCACAGGACGCCGCCGCCGCCACGTCTTCCGATCCACTCTTCCGCGCCTGACCCTGCATGGACGTATCGCATTCCCCTGACCCGCTCATGCCCACGCGCTGGACGCGTGTGGCGTGGCTGAGCCTGTTCACCACCCTCAACGCCTGCGTCGCCGTCGCCATTGCACTGGGCAATGCCCCCCTGCACGACAACCCCGGCGGTGCGCTGGGACTGGGCTACCTGGCGGTCGCCCTGCCCGGCCATTTCCTTGCCTTCGGCGCCCTGGTGTCGCTGCTGCCACTTGCCGTCGGCCTGTGGCCGCGCTCACCGCGCCCATTGGTGGCCAGCGCGGTCCTGCTGCAGGGCCTGTGGCTGTGCCTGCTGCTGGTCGATGCCAAGGTGTTCGCGCTGTACCGCTTCCACCTCAATGCCATGGTGCTGAACATGGTGTTCGGCGGCGCGCTGCAGGACCAGGTCGCGCTGTCCTGGCAGAGCTGGCTGCAGTCGCTCGGCGTCCTGGCCGCGGTAGCCGCCGCCGAGGGGCTGCTGGCGTGGGCGTGTTGGAAACTGCTGCCCGACCGCGCCCGGCGCCGCCCCGTGCTGCTGGCCTGGGCCGCCGGATTGCTGCTGATGGCGACCGGCCAGGTCGGCACCGCCTACTACGACGCCCTGGGCGAACGCGCGGTTACCGGCCAATGGGCCTACCTGCCCTGGGCCCAGCCGATCACCGCCAAACGCCACATGCACCGCCTCGGCGTGCGCAGCGCTCCCCAGGCCACCCTGCCCGACCCGCGGCACAGCCAGCTGCAGTACCCGTTGCATCCGCTGCGCTGTCAGAGCCATACCCGCCCCAACGTGCTGGTGGTGGTGCTGGAATCGCTGCGGCATGACGCGCTGGATGCCGACACCATGCCCGCCACCTGGGCGCTGGCCCGGCAGTCGGAACGCTTCGACCAGCACTACAGCAGCGGCAACGCCACCCGCTATGGCCTGTTCGGGCTGCTGTATGGCCTGCCCGGCGGGTACTGGCCGAGCATGCTCAGCGAACAGCGCGGCTCGATCCTGTTCGACGTGCTGCAGCAGCAGGGTTACGCCCTGCACCTGTACGGCAGCGCCCCGCTGTACAGCCCCGAGTTCGACCGCACCGTGTTCGCGCAGGTCCGCGAACAGCTGCATACCGCCCCGTCGTCGCTGCCGGTCGCCGCACGCGACCGCCACATCGTCGATGCACTGGGCGCCGACATCCGCGGCACCGGCGAACGTCCCTGGTTCGGCATGGTGTTCCTGGACAGCACGCACGCCCCCTACCACCTGCCACCGGACTACCCGGCGCTGGCCACGCCCATGGCCGACAGCGTGAATTTCCTGGCCTTCGACGACGACCACGACCCCACGCCCGAGCGCAACCGCTACCGCACCGCCGTGCACTACGCCGACGCGCTGGTCGGCGAGTTGCTGGCGACCCTGCGCGACAGTGGCCAGGCCGACAACACCATCGTGCTGGTCACCGGCGACCATGCAGAGGAATTCAACGACCTCGGGCTGAACTACTGGGGCCACAACGGCAACTTCTCCGACTACCAGATGCAGGTGCCCTTCGTACTGCATTGGCCCGATCGCGCGCCGGCCGCGCATGCTGGCGCCAGCAGCCACGAAGACTGGGTGCCCACCCTGATGCGCCATGGCCTGGGCTGCGAGAACCCGCTGGCCGATTTCAGCACCGGCCAGGACCTGTTCGACGCCGGGCGTCCGGCCCGCCCCCTGCTGGTGGAAAGCTGGTCGCAGCGCGGCATCCGCCAGGGCGACCGCACCTTCGTGTTCGACAAGTTCGGCAACGCCACCACCCTGGATGCGCACTACCTGCCCCTGGCCGGGCAGCCGCCGGACCCGGCCGCGGTACGCACCGCCTGGAAGGCGTTGACCCACTTCCGCAAGCAATGACGTTGACTGTCCGAGACCCCTGGAACGTTCATGATGAACAAGCCGCTCAAGATCCTGCATACCGAAGCCGCCAAGGGATTTGGTGGGCAGGAGATCTATATCTACCGCCACATGCTGGCCATGCGCGACCGCGGCCACGACGTGTCGCTGCTGTGCCAGCCCGGCGCGCGCCTGGGCGAGATGGCGCGCGAAGCCGGCTTCACCGTGCATGCCTTGAAAATGGGTGGACTGCTGCGACTGCTGCGCGGGATCTGGTGGGTGTCGCGCCTAGTCCGGCGCCACACCTATGACGTGGTGAACACCACCAGCCGCCGTGACGCGCTGATCGCCGCCGCCGGCGCGCGCCTGGGTGGCGCGCCGCTGGTGGTGCGCTCCCGGCACCTGATGAGCCCGGTCAATTCCCTGCTGACCTACACCGGCCTGCCGCACCGCGTGCTCACCGTGAGCAGCTTCGTCAAACAGCTGCTGGTCCATCGCGGTATTGCCGACACGCACATCGGCATCGTGCCGCCGATCGCGGTGCCGCCGCAGTGGTCGCAGGCGGGCAGCGACGACGCCTGGCAGTGCCTGCAGGACACCCGGGCCGAGGTGCGCCGCGAGTTGGGTTTCAACGACGGGCAGACCGTGGTCGGCTGCGTGGCAGTGCTGCGCGAGGCCAAGGGCCACGCCGACCTGTTGCGGGCCATCGCCCCCCTCTGCCGGCAGCACCCGGAACTGCAGTTGGTGATCGTCGGCGACGGCAAGCCGGTGATGGAGCGGTTGACGGCGCTGCGCGAGGAACTGGGCATTGCCGCGCAGGTGCACCTGCTCGGCTACCGGCTGGGCGCCTGCCGGTTGATGACCGCCTTCGATGTGTTCGCACTGGCCACGCACAAGGAAGCCGCCGGCACGGTGTTCCTGGAAGCGGCGTACGTGGGCGTTCCGATCGTGGCCACGCGGGTGGGCGGCGTGCCGGAAATGTTGGTGGAAGGCAGCAATGCGCTGCTGGCCCCGCTCGGCGACCCGGCCGCGTTGACCGATGCGCTGCGGGCGCTGGTTGAAGACCCCGAACGCCGCAGGCAGATGGGCCGGGCCGGCTGGGACTGGATGCGCAGCGCGCACCGCTTCACCCCCACCGGCCACACCGAAGCCACCGAGTACTATTACCACCAGTGGTTGAAGGAACTGGGCCATGGCCAACGCTAGATCCGTACCGGTGCTGATGCACCACCATGTATCGCCCTCGCCGGGCATGATCACGGTGTCGCCGGAAAACTTCGAAAGCCAGATCGCGTGGCTGGCCGACAACGGCTGGACGTCGCTGACGCTGGCGCAGTACGCCGACTTCCTGGCAGGTAAACCGGTGCCGCGGAAGTCCATCGTGATCACCTTCGACGACGGCTACCTGGACAACTGGGTCTACGCGCACCCGATCCTGCAGAAGTACGGCATGCACGCGGTGGTGTTCGTGGTCACCGGCTGGATGGGCGAAGGTCCGCTGCGCCCGCATGCCGGGCAGCCCGGCGCGGCGCTGCCGGCCACGCCGGACCACCGCGGCTGCGAAGACGCGATCCTGCGTGAGAACCGCCACGATGACGTGATGATGCGCTGGAGCGAAGCGCGCGCGATGATCGAGGCCGGCACGTTCGAAGTGCATTGCCACACCCATACCCACACGCGCTGGATGAAGCAGGACATCAGCCGCGAGCAGAAGTGCGACGGCATCGCCGGCGACCTGGAAATGGCCCGTGCGGTGCTGCAGCAGCAGCTGGGCGACGTCTCCGACACACTGTGCTGGCCCTACGGCGATTTCGATGAGGATTACCTGCCGATCGCGCGCGCGCACGGATTCCGTTACCTGCACACCACGCATCCGTTCGGGCGCAACGTGGTGGGTGGCGATCCGGAGCACATCTATCGTTTCGCCATCCGCAACCGCCCCGCCAGCTGGCTGCGCAAGCGCATCGCCTGGAGCTACCACCCGTTGATCGCACCGGTGTTCAACCGTTTCAAGGCCAGGCAGAAAAAGATGGTGCCGGGACCATAAAGGACAGAGCGCAATGTGTCCGGCGCCCATGGTTGATTGATCCCGATCCCAATGGGCACGTAACAATTCGTAGGTCCGGCCGTTGGCCGGACACCGCGCGAAGCGCGGCCCATGTACCCGAGCACCCAAAAACGCCGCCCCGGTCCTCCGTCCGACGTTTAGACGGACCGAAGCCACCGGTCCAGCGTTCATGCCCCCTCACGAAGAGCAGCCGGCCAACGGCCGGCGCTACCGCCAACCAAAAAACCCGGCCGAAGCCGGGTTTCTCATCATGCCGCTGCGGCCGCCTTTACCGCCCCGGACAGGCTGTCCAGGGTGGTCTGCATCAACTCGGCCGTGTCGGCCTCCACCGTGACCCGCACCACCGGCTCGGTGCCGGAGGGGCGCAGGAACGCGCGACCGCGGCCCTTCACCGCCTGCTGCGCGTCGGCCAGTGCCGACTGCACGCCTGCGGACTGCACGATCGCCTTGGCCGACACGTCGCCCAGGCGCACGTTGACGGTCTTCTGCGGCACCTTGGTCACGTCCGACAGCGCCGTGCGCAGCGACACGCCGTCGCGCCGCAGCACTTCCAGCACCTGCAGCGCACTGACGATGGCATCGCCGGTGGTCGCCCGGTCCAGGCACAGCAGATGCCCGGACGCCTCGCCACCCAGCACGCCGCCGCCTTCCACCAGCGCCTGGTGCACGTAACGGTCGCCGACGTTGCTGCGCACGAACGGCAGGCCCAGGCGTTCCAGCGCCTGCTCCAGCCCGAAATTGGTCATCAGCGTGCCGACCACCGGTCCGCGCAGGCGGCCGCTCTTCTGCCACGCCGCGGCAAGCACGTACAGCAGGTCATCGCCATCGACCGGGTTGCCCTGGTCGTCGGCCATCAACACGCGGTCGCCGTCGCCGTCGAACGCGATGCCCAGGTCCGCGCCGACCTCGCGCACTTTCGCGGCAAGGTTGTCGATGTGCATCGACCCGACACCGTCGTTGATGTTCACGCCATTGGGCTCGGCGCCGATGGCCACCACGTCCGCACCCAGCTCGCGGAACAGCAGTGGTGCGATGTGATAGGTCGCGCCATGCGCGCAGTCGAGCACGATCTTCAGCCCACGCAGGTCGAATCCACGCGGCACGCTGGCCTTGCAGAATTCGATGTAGCGGCCCACCGCATCACGTGCGCGTGCCGCCTTGCCGAGGCGGTCCGAATCGACCGTGGTGAAGTCGGTGTCCAGCGCCGCTTCCAGTGCCAGCTCGGTCGCGTCGTCGAGCTTCTCGCCATCGGCGGAGAAGAACTTGATGCCGTTGTCGTAGTGAGGATTGTGCGACGCACTGATCACGATGCCGGCGTCGGCACCCAGCGTGCGGGTCAGGAAGGCCACCGCCGGCGTGGGCATCGGCCCCAGCAGCTGCACATCGGCACCGGCCGCGACCAGCCCGGCTTCCAGCGCCGCTTCGAACATATAGCCGGAAATCCGCGTGTCCTTGCCGATCACCACCACCGGGCGCTGGCCCGGCGCGTGCTTGGCGTGCGCGGTCAGCACCCGTCCCAGCGCATTGCCCAGGCGCAGCACGAAATCCGCCGAAATGGCCCCCTGCCCGACCCGGCCGCGAATGCCGTCGGTGCCGAAATACCGACGCGCGGCCATCAGGCAGCGGCGTCCGGCGCGGACTGGCGGCCGAGCATGGCCAGCAGTTCGGCAAGGCGGTCGCGCAGTTCGCGGCGATCGCAGATCTGGTCGATGGCGCCGTGTTCCAGCAGGAACTCCGAACGCTGGAAGCCTTCCGGCAGCTTCTCGCGCACCGTCTGTTCGATCACGCGCGGACCGGCGAAGCCGATCAGCGCCTGCGGCTCGGCGATGTTGATGTCGCCCAGCATCGCGAACGAGGCCGACACGCCGCCGGTGGTCGGATGGGTCAGTACCGAGATGTACGGCAGGCCGGCGTCGCGCAGGCGGCCCAGCGCGGCCGAGGTCTTGGCCATCTGCATCAGCGAGAACAGGCCTTCCTGCATGCGCGCACCGCCGCTGGCGGAGAAGCACACGTACGGGGCGCCGATTTCCAGCGCCTTTTCAGCAGCCAGCGAGAAACGTTCGCCCACCACCGAGCCCATCGACCCGCCCATGAAGGCGAAGTCGAAGGCCGACGCGACCAGCGGCCGGCCCTTGAGCAGGCCCTGCATCGCGATCAGCGCGTCGTACTCGCCGGTGTTCTTCTGCGAGGCCTTGATGCGCTCGCTGTATTTCTTCTGGTCCTTGAACTTGAGCAGGTCGGTCGGTCCCAGCCGCGCGGCGATTTCGGTGGTGCTGTCGGCGTCGAACAGCGCCGCCAGGCGCGCGCGCGCGCGGATGGCCATGTGGTGGCCACACTTGGGGCAGACTTCCAGGTTCTCTTCCAGTTCCGGACCGTAAAGCGCGCTGCCGCAGCTGCTGCACTTTTCCCACAGGCCCTCGGGGACGCTGCGCTTCTTGCTGGGGACGTTGTCGGTGCGGATGCCCGACGGCATCAACTTGGTGAGCCAACTCATGCGGGATGACACTTCCGTTCAGGGCGGCCCGGAGGCCGCAAAGGCGGACAGTCTAGCTCACCCGTCCGGGAGCCGGGATCCCTACGGGGGCGTGTGGACGGTAGGTGAACGGCCGCCCGCGAAGGCGGCGCCGAGGCAACCCGGTAGCGCCGGCCGTTGGCCGGCCCCTGCAGAGGCATCCGGCGCCCATGCGGGCCGGCCAACGGCCGGCGCTACCGGTTACTGGGCGCCGTCGAGTGCCTGACGTAGCGGCTGCAGGAACGTTTTTGCCGTCCGCGCAGCGTTGTCGCCGCCCCCGGCCTCCGCCAACGCCGCGACCAGCGCGCTGCCCACCACCACGCCGTCAGCTTCCCGTGCCATCGCCGCCGCGCTCTGCGCGTCCTTGATCCCGAAGCCCGCCACCACCGGTACCTGCGAGCGGCCGCGGAGGTCGCGCAGGCGCGCACCGGCGGCGTTGCTGTCCAGCCGCTCGGAGGCGCCGGTGACGCCGGCGAAGCTCACGTAATACAGGTACCCGCGCGCCATCGACGCCAGCAGGTCCAGGCGGGTGTCGGCGGTGGTCGGCGACGCCAGCAGGATCAGCGCCAGCCCGGCCGCGTTGAAGATCGCCAGGGTTTCTTCGGCCTCTTCCGGCGGCAGGTCGACCAGCAGCACGCCGTCCACGCCGGCGGCGATGGCCGCGTCGGCGAAGCGCGCGGTGCCGTGGATCTCCACTGGATTCAGGTAGCCCATCAGCACCACCGGGGTGGTGGTGTCATGGCTGCGGAAGGTTTTCACCGTGTCCAGCACGTATCGCAGCCCGGCGCCACGCGCCAGCGCACGCTCGGAGCTGCGCTGGATGGTCGGGCCATCGGCCATCGGATCGGAAAACGGCACCCCCAGTTCGATCACGTCGGCACCGGCGGCGGCCAACGCGTGCATGACCGGCACGGTGGCCTCCAGCCCCGGATCGCCGGCAGTGATGAACGGGATCAGCGCCTTGCGGCGGCTGGCGCGCAGGCGGGAAAAACAGGCATCGATACGGTCAACAGCCATCTCAGGCACATCCTTCAATCAGTTCAACGGCGCCGCTGGCGCCCCAGTAAAGCTTCGTTATCTCACCGCCGAAAATCTCCAGCCGGATCGCCAGGTCCGAGCCGGGATCCTGCCAGGTCACGTATTCGCCGACCTCCGGATCGTAGGCATGCGGCCTGCTCGTGCTGCCTGGAGGCAGCAGGGCCAACGCCTGCGCGCGCGACATGCCCAGGCGCAGCCCGAACGGCCCCGGCTGGGCGATGGCGTCGTACGAGCCGTCAATCGCCTCCAGGTCGAAACGCTGCACGTGATCGTCCTCGACCATCATCGACACGCCCTCGGGCAGGCTGCCGCGCTCGTAGTATTCGCACGCGCCCTTGCCCTGGCCGTCGCCCAGCCCGGCCGAATGCCAGGCGTCGGTGGCATCGGTTGCGCTGAAGCGCTGCCCTACCAGCACGTCGCCGGCATGATCGAGCGCGACCGTGACCACCGCAGGCGCGTCCTCGGCGCTGTCCGCCTGCGGCGCGTCGTCAAACGGCCGCTGGACGTCGGCATCGTCATTGCCGGCCGCCGCCTTGGCCGGTGCGACCGCAGCCGGCGCTGCCGCAGGTGCCAGTACCGGAGGATCCGGCGGCGTGCAACCGGCCAGCCCCACCCCCATCAGCAGCGCACATCCCTGGCGCAGCGTTGGATTCACAGCACCAGGCCTTCGCGCGCGGCGATGGTGTGCACGTCCTTGTCGCCGCGACCGGACAGGTTGCACAGCACCAGCTTGTCGCGCGGCAGGTCGCGCGCGATCTTGATCGCCTGCGCCACCGCGTGGCTGGATTCCAGCGCGGCCAGGATGCCTTCGCTGTGCGCCAGCTGGTGGAAGGCCGCCAGCGCTTCCTCGTCGGTGATGCCCACGTACTCGGCGCGGCCGGAGTCGGCCAGGAACGCGTGCTCGGGGCCGACGCCGGGATAATCCAGGCCGGCGGACACCGAGTGGGTTTCAATGATCTGGCCGTCGTCGTCGCAGATCACATAGGTGCGGTTGCCGTGCAGCACACCGGGCCGACCGGCGGCGATGGACGCGGCATGGCGTCCGGTATCGATGCCGTCGCCGGCCGCCTCGGCACCGACGATGCGCACGTCGCGGTCGTTGAGGAAGGCGTGGAACAGGCCGATGGCGTTGCTGCCACCGCCGACGCAGGCGGTGATCGCATCGGGCAGGCGGCCGTAATCGGTGAGCATCTGCGCGCGCGCTTCGCGGCCGACGATGGCGTTGAAGTCACGCACCATGCGCGGGTACGGATCCGGCCCGGCGACGGTGCCGATGATGTAGAAGGTATCGCGCACGTTGGTGACCCAGTCGCGCATGGCTTCGTTGAGCGCGTCCTTGAGCGTGGCCGAACCGGAGGTCACCGGCACCACCGTCGCGCCGAGCAGCTTCATGCGGTAGACGTTGATCTTCTGCCGCTCGATGTCGGTGGCACCCATGTACACCACGCACTCCAGGCCCAGTCGCGCGGCCACGGTGGCGCTGGCCACGCCATGCTGGCCGGCACCGGTCTCGGCGATGATGCGTTTCTTGCCCATGCGCGCGGCCAGCAGCGCCTGGCCGATGGTGTTGTTGATCTTGTGCGCGCCGGTGTGGTTCAGGTCTTCGCGCTTGAGCAGGATCTGCGCGCCGCCGACCTGCTGGCTGAGCCGTTCAGCGTGGTAGATCGGGCTGGGACGGCCCACGTAATGGGTCAGGTCCTTGTCGTAGGCAGCGATGAAGGCCGGATCCTGGCGCGCCTGGTCATAGGCCGCCGCCAGCTCCTGCAGCGGACCGATCAGCGTCTCGGCAACGAAACTGCCGCCGTAGCGGCCGAAATGGCCGTTGGCATCCGGGTAGGCGTGGAAATCGGCGATGGGAGATGCAGGGGTTGCGGACATGACACGACAGCCGTTGGAGACAGGCTGACAATCTAGCGCACATGTCCGGGCCGGAATATCGATATTATCTGCAACGACCCGTCAGGAAAACTCACATGAGCCAGGCGCCGCTACCGCCCTTGAACGCCCTGCGCAGCTTCGAGGCCACTGCCCGGCTGGGCGGGGTCGCTCGTGCCGCCGAGGCCCTGCACGTCACCCACGGGGCAATCAGCCGGCAGCTGCGGCTGCTGGAAGAGCACCTGGGCGTGGCCCTGTTCGATCGCGCCGGTCGCGGCCTGCGCCTGACCGCAGCGGGCCAGCAGCTGCAGGCCGCCTGCGCGGGTGCATTCGCGCAGATCCGCGACGCGGTCGATACCCTGCAGCGGCGGCAGCGCCCGGACGCGCTGGTGCTGGGCTGCAGCGGCAGCATCCTGGCCCGCTGGATGATTCCGCGCCTGCCGGCGCTGCAGGCCGACCTGCCGCGGTTGCCATTGCACTGGTCGGCGCAGGACGGCAGTTTCACCGAGCAGCAGCAGGCCCTGGACGCGGTGCTGCTGCTGGCGCAGCCGCCATGGCCACGAGGCTGGCAGGTGCGTGAACTGGCGCCGGAACGGGTCGGGGTGGTGGTCAGTCCGCAGCATCCGGCGGCCGCGCGCCTTCGACACCAGCCACCAGGGGCGCTGCTGCGCGAGCCGCTGCTGCACACCACTTCACGCCCGCAGGCGTGGCCGGCGTGGGCGCAGGCGCATGGGCTGGATCCGGCGCTGCTGCAGCTGGGCACCGGGTTCGATCACCTTTACTACCTGCTGGAAGCGGCGGTGGCCGGGCTGGGCGTGGCGATCGCGCCGGAGCCGCTGGTGGCGGATGAACTGGCCGCAGGCCGGCTGCTGGCACCATGGGGATTTGGCGCGACCGGGGGGTTCTGGGTGCTGGCGATGCCAGAGGGCGAGCCGGATGCGCGGGTGGACGCACTGGGCGATTGGCTGGCGGAAACGCTGCGGTAATGTCTCCCGACCAACGGTCGGGAGCTACCGCAGATGGAGCCCGTTGGGCTCAATCGGCTTCGTGGCAATCGGCGCGGCGGACTTCTTCGACGAACTTGCGCATCTTGTAGCCGTCCTTGATGCCCGGCTCGGTTTCGATGCCGCTGGAGACGTCCACGCCCCACGGCAGGGTGGCGACGATGGCATCGAACACGTTGTCCGGGGTGATCCCGCCGGCGAGCAGGAACGGACGGTGCAGGCCGGTCGGCAGGCGGGTCCAGTCGAATGCGACGCCGGTGCCGCCGCCACCGCCGGGGGCGTGGCTGTCGAACAGGAAGCCGGCGGCGCTGGGGTAGCGCAACTGCAACTGGCGCGCGTTGACCTCTTCGCGACCGCCCATGGCGACCGCCTTCAGGTACGGCATGTTGAAGCTGCGGCAGAACGACTCGTCCTCGTCACCGTGGAACTGCAGCAGGGTCGGACGCACGGTGCGCAGCACCTCCCGCACCTCTTCCTTGCTGTTGTCGCGGAACAGCGCGACCACGTCGACCATCGGGGCGATGGCCTGGCGCATGGCCCGCGCTTCGGCCGGAGCCACCCGGCGCCGGCTTTCGCGGGCGAAGATGAAGCCCACCGCGTCCACGCCCAGTTCGCCGGCCAGGCGCACGTCGCCGGCGCGGGTCATGCCGCAGAACTTGATGCGGGTGCGGTAGAAGGAGCGGCTCATAGGGTGACCTCGGCAGGAAGATGCCAGTTGTCGGGATACAACGGGCCAACGAATACCAGTCCCTGCGGCGGCGCGGTGGGTCCGGCCACGGTGCGGTCCTGGCCAGCCAGCAGTTCGGCCATCCACGACACCGGCTTTTCCCCACTGCCGATCAGGATCAGTGAACCGACGATATTGCGCACCATGTGATGAAGGAATGCATTGGCCTGAACGCAGACCTCGATGATCTCGCCCTGGCGGGTCACGCTGATCGCCTGCAGGTCGCGCCGGGCATGCAGCGCTTCGCACTGTACGCTTCGGAAGGCGCTGAAGTCGTTTTCGCCGAGCAGGGCCTGCCCGGCTTCGTGCATCCGCGCCGCATCCAGCGGCCGCCGTTCCCAGCTCAGGCTCTGCCGGTACAGCGCCGGGCGGATGGCGCGGTTGAGCAGGCGGTAGCGGTAACGGCGCGCGCGCGCGGAGAATCGCGCATGGAAGTCGTCGGCCACCGGCACGCACCAGCGCACCGCGATCGAGCGCGGTGCGCGGGTGGTGGTGCCCAGGGTCCAGCTGCGCGGGTCGCGCACCACGTCGGTGTCGAAATGCACCACCTGGCACTCGCCATGCACGCCGGCGTCGGTGCGCCCGGCGCAGACCACCTGGATCGGTGCATCGGCGATCGACGACAGCGCGTCCTGCAGGCTCGCCTGTACGCTGGGACAGCCGCTTTCACCGAGCTGCTGCCAGCCCTTGTACTCGCTGCCGTCGTACTCCACTCCCAGGGCGTAACGCATGCTCAGCCGAGCCGGGCCAGCAGTTCACGGGCCTGCAGCTGGCTGTGCATGTCGCCGGCCTGGGCCACTTCCAGCAGCAGGGTGCGCGCCGTGTCGGCATCGCCCAGGTCCAGGTATGCGATGGCCAGTTCGAGGCGGTCGCGGCCCGGCGCACCGACCGGGGCGGCCAGCGCATCGGGCGCCGGCGCTGGCGCCGGTTCTGCGACGTCGGCAGCGGTGCTGTCTTCCGGGAACTCGAACACGCCGCGGTAGGACGGCTGTGCGGCGGCTTCCCATGCATGCGGCGGAACGACGGCCTCGGCGCCGGGTTCGGCAACCGGTTCGACCGGGTCGGGCGTCTCGATCGGGTCGGCAACGCCCTGGCCCGGCGCGGGTTCGAGGCTGAACACCGGCTCGCGACGCCCGCGCGCGGGATCGTCTTCGGCGGCCAGGACGTAGTCCGGGGCGTCGCGCAGATCCAACGCGTCGTCCTCAACGTCGCGCTGTGCCGCCAGTTCGTCCACGTAGTCTGCTGCGGGAACCGCCGCTGCGAGGCTGGCCGCGTCCAGGCCCTCGCCGCGCAGCGGCGGCAGCGGCGAGGGC